>CAYLOD010000063.1:0-10712 GCA_964385235.1 uncultured Clostridium sp. | reverse complement strand
GACGGCGCGTCAAAGTTGCGAATAGTAAAGACACCGAATCAAGACCCGCCGCCGCTTCTCATACTTCAGCCGATACTGCTTGTTGATGTTTGGGAACACGCGTATTTTCTTAAATACAAGCAGGAACGCGACAGATATTTTGACGCATGGTGCGGGCTTATAGATTGGAACAAGGCGGGCAAACGATTCACTGCGGGATAAAAGCATAGGGAACGGCAATAACAATTCTATTTTTCTTTTCTAAAATTATTGACATAATCTTGATAAGATTTACACATTGTGGTATAATCAAAAGGCGCTAAGGAATCATTTCTTTATCGCCTTTGATTATTTTTGAAAGAATTGTGGTTATGAGAATACTTGGAATCGACCCGGGGTACGCGATAGTCGGATACGGTGTGGTAGACTTTGCCGGAGGTCAGTATAACGCCCCCGCATACGGAGCGATAACTACCTCGTCCGATGTGCCGTTTACGGAGCGTCTTGAAATCATTTACAACGAGCTTGAGCTTGTTATAGCTGAAACAAAGCCCGATGTATCCGCCATAGAAAGACTTTATTTTCAAAGCAACCGGAAAACGGCTATTGATGTCGCGCAGGCGCGCGGCGTCATGCTTCTCGCCATGCGGAAAAATCATATTCCTGTTTTTGAGTACACACCGCTTCAGATTAAAACAGCGGTTACAGGATACGGACACGCCAAGAAGCCTCAGATGATGGAGATAGTCAGACGCCACCTCAAGCTCGATAGCGTTCCTAAGCCCGACGATACCGCCGATGCTCTCGCCGTCGCGCTCTGTCATGCTCAGTCGGCGGGAACAAGACTTAAAATGCTCCTTAATCAAGGCGGAAACACTCGCGGTACATTGTACCCTCGAGCCGATGTCACACGCTCTGTTCTCCCTAAGCAAGACCCTCAAAACCCGATGATAAATCCAAAGGAAAAGGATAGATACGTATGATATACAGCTTAAACGGGACACTCATACATTCCGAAGCGACGTTTATCGTTATTGAGTGCGGCGGAGTGGGGTACAAGTGCCTCACTACGCTGAATACTCAGCGCTTACTCCCAAAGTTAGGCGAGCGCTGTAAGGTATATACACATATGCTTGTGCGAGAGGACGCAATAGAGCTTTGCGGCTTTGCCGGTCAGGAGGAGCTGAATTGTTTCAGAATTCTGATGTCGATAAGCGGCGTCGGTGCGCGTCTTGCGCTTGCGCTTCTTTCGACGCTTCGTCCCGAACAGATCGCGATAGCCGTTTCGGTCGGTGACAGCAGGACGCTTACAGCCGCTCCCGGCGTGGGCAAAAAGCTCGCTCAAAGGATCATACTTGAACTTAAGGACAAGCTGAAGCTCATTTCAACGCCGTCTGCTCAGGCTGAATCGAACGGTACAGACACTTTTGTGCAGGCGGCGCGGGAAGGCAATATTCAAAAGGCATTGGGCGCTCTCGCCGTCCTCGGATATTCAAGCGACGATGTGCTTCCTTTTATGTCCGGTATAGATCCCGATTCGCCCGTAGAGGAAATAATAAAGCAAACGCTTAAAAAAATAGGTTCAAGGTAGAGTTGTATTAAGGTGCCGGCAAATGAATGATTTTGATTTTGAAAACAGAATAGTAGATCCTTCTGAAATGATGCTTGACAATGAGGGGGAAAACCCTCTCCGTCCACGCTGCATGAACGATTATATCGGGCAGGAAAAGGTAAAGGAAAATCTCTCCGTTTTTATTGAGGCTGCCAAACGCCGCAAGGAAACACTTGACCATGTTCTTCTTTACGGTCCTCCCGGTTTGGGCAAGACAACGCTTGCGGGAATAATCGCCAATGAGATGAATGTCAGCCTGAGAATCACAAGCGGCCCCGCTATTGAAAAGCCGGGCGACTTAGCCGCACTGCTTACAAATCTTAACGAAGGCGACGTACTCTTTATTGATGAGATACACCGCATATCGAGAGCGGTCGAGGAAGTACTGTATCCCTCGATGGAGGATTTTGCGATTGATATTATAACAGGCAAGGGGCAAATGGCGGCGTCATATCATCTGCCGCTGCCGAGGTTCACACTTGTAGGGGCCACAACGCGCGCGGGACAGCTTACCGCGCCGCTCCGTGACCGTTTCGGGGTTGTTTTGCGTCTTGAGCTTTATACTCCTGAGGAGCTTGCAAAGATAATAACAAGAAGCGCGTCTATACTCGATATACCTGTTGACAGCGACGGCGCGCTTGAGATAGCCTCTCGCTCACGCGGAACTCCCCGTATTGCAAACAGACTTTTAAAGCGCGTCAGAGATTTCGCGGAGGTTATTTCCAATGGTATAATAACTTGTGAAACGGCGCGAATTGCACTCGATAAGCTCGAGATTGACGAACTCGGTCTTGACGCCAACGACAGACGTATGCTCGAGGCGTTGATAAAATTTTATCACGGAGGTCCCGTAGGACTTGAAACTCTTGCCGCCGCAATAGGCGAGGAGGCTGTGACGATAGAAGATGTATACGAGCCGTACCTTATGCAGATAGGCTTTTTAAACAGAACCCCGCGCGGGCGCTGCATTACTCGCGCGGCGTGTCAGCATTTAGGCTATGAGCTTCCCGACGCTCAAGATGCCCAGATAACATTTGACCAAACGGAATAAGCTTAGACGGTATGTCCGCCTGAGCGTATGTTATTCCTGCCTCGCTGAATGACGCGGTGGTCACTTAATGAATAAACAGATTATTACTTTTATAAGGAGAACATATATATGGGCAAATTATTTGGTACAGACGGCGCGAGAGGCGTCGCCAATTCGGAATTGACCTGTGAGCTTGCGATGAATATAGGCAAGGCCGCCGCTATGGTGCTGACGGACAGTTTAAATACACACCCGAAAATATTGATCGGCAAGGATACACGTATTTCATCCGATATGCTTGAAAACGCTCTTATCGCGGGACTTTGTTCCGTCGGCGCGAATGCGGTTGTGCTTGGAGTAGTTCCCACACCCGCGGTAGCCTATCTCGTGAAAAAATACGATGCGGACGCGGGCGTTATGATCTCCGCGTCACATAACCCGTATGAATTTAACGGCATAAAAATATTCAGCGGTGACGGCTACAAACTGCCCGACGCGCTTGAAAACGAAATTGAAGCCGTTGTTCTTGACGGAATCAAACCGTACCCGTGTCCGACGCATGACGGTATAGGAACTGTGACATATGCCGAATCAGCAGTTGATGATTATATTAAACACATTAAAAGCAGTATACCGTACTCGCTGTCGGGTATGAAGATAGCGTTTGACTGCTCTAACGGTTCCGCCTCCCGAACAGCATATAAGCTGTTCTCGGAGCTTGGGATAGACTGCGTAATGCTCAACGATACTCCCAACGGAAAGAACATAAACGATAAGTGCGGCTCTACTCATATGGAGCAGCTCGTGGATTATGTTAAGGCCCACGATGATATTGACGCCGGAATTGCATTTGACGGAGATGCAGACAGATGTCTTGCCGTTGATGAGAACGGGGATATTCTCGACGGTGACTTTATTATGACGATATGCGCTACAGATATGCGTTCAAGAGGCGTTCTTTCAAAGGATACAGTTGTCGGGACGGTCATGGCTAATATGGGCGTCAACCGCTTCTGCACAGACAATAATATTGAATTTGTTTCGACCGATGTCGGAGACAGATACGTCCTTGAAGCTATGCTTCGTAACGGATACAATTTCGGCGGCGAGCAGTCGGGTCATGTTATATTCCTTGATTACAGTACGACTGGCGACGGTCAGCTCACAGCGGCACAGCTTCTGAGCATTGTAAGCCGCAGAAATTCTAAGCTGTCCTGTATCAGACACGTTATGAAAAAATATCCTCAGGTTCTCCTTAATGTAGATGTTTCATCAGACGGCAAGGATCGTTTTAAAACAGATTCCGATATTGCCGAAAAGATAGAATGTGTAAAGAATAAACTGGGCGATAAGGGAAGGATACTTGTAAGACCTTCGGGGACAGAGCCGCTTGTCCGCGTCATGCTTGAGGGAGAAAATCCCGATGAAATAGATCGTCTTGCAAAGGAAACAGCCGGTCTGATAGAAAAAAAGCTTAGATGAATTTGTTCTTGCTTGAAAGGATTTTATCATGAGGGAAGCCATGTGGCAGGATTATGAGCTGATAGACTGCTCACGCGGAGAAAGACTTGAGAGATGGGGAGATATTATACTGATTCGCCCGGACCCCCAGGTGATATTCAATACCGACAGGAAAAATCCGCTTTGGATGCACGCTCACGCGCGCTATAACCGCTCAAATACGGGCGGCGGAGCATGGCGGAGATACCTCCCTATGCCGAATCAATGGGAGATAAAATATAAAAATCTTGTATTCGGTATAAAGCCTATGGGCTTTAAGCATACGGGCATTTTTCCCGAACAGGCGGTCAACTGGGATTTCGCGATTCAAAAAATCAAAAGCGCGAATCGTCCCGTAAAAATTCTGAATATGTTCGCCTATACGGGAGCGGCAACGCTTGCCTGCCTTTCCGCGGGAGCCTCCGTGTGTCATGTAGACGCGTCAAAGGGCATGGTTCAGTGGGCAAAGGAAAACGCCGTCAAAAGCTCTCTCGACGACAGACCTGTTCGATGGCTTGTAGACGACTGTGTAAAATTCGTTCAGCGTGAGTACAGGCGCGGCAGCAAATATGACGGTATTATAATGGACCCTCCGAGCTATGGCAGAGGACCGGGCGGAGAGGTATGGAAGCTTGAGGAGCAGCTGTATTCCCTTGTAGAGCTGTGCGTTCCCATTCTGAGTGACGACGCGATTTTTTTTATTTTAAATTCGTATACAACGGGACTTTCACCGGCGGTTATGGAATATCTCCTCGGCGTAATGCTTAAAAAGCGTTTCGGCGGGAGTGTATCAAGCTCGGAGATCGGGCTTCATGTTACGGAAACAGGAATGACGCTGCCATGCGGCAGCACGGCAATTTGGGAATCAAACTGATGAGGTAAGGCTGCTGATGTCAGATATAATAACAGTTAACGACGTTTACTATAAATATCCCTCGGATGATTCGGAAAATATTGTTAAATCCTTGAACAAGAATGTTCTCAGCGGATTTTCACTGAATATCGGTGAGGGTGAATTTATATCTGTTCTTGGTCAAAACGGTTCGGGCAAGTCCACGCTTGCCCGTATGCTTAACGGACTTATACTGCCCGACAGCGGTAATGTTGTTGTTTGCGGAACTGATACAACCGACAGCGAGCACATTTTTGACGTAAGGAGCAAGGTGGGGCTTGTTCTGCAAAACCCCGATAATCAGCTCATCACAAGCATTGTGGAGGAGGACGCCGCCTTTGCTCCCGAAAATCTCGGGATTGAACCGAAAGAAATACGAAAACGTGTTGACGAAGCGCTAAAAGCAGTGGATATGTATGATTTAAGGAGAAGCGCGGTACATAAGCTGTCGGGCGGTCAAAAGCAGCGTGTCGCTATCGCGGGTGTTTTGGCGATGATGCCCGCCTGCATAGTGCTCGATGAGCCGACCGCCATGCTCGACCCGAAAGGCAGACGAGAGGTTCTGAACGCGTTAATGCGCTTAAAGCGTGATAAAGGGATAAGCATTGTTATGATAACACACTATATGCAGGAGGCGGCGCTATCTGACAGAATAGTTATTATGGATGAGGGCAGACTCCTGATCGAGGGTACACCGAGGGAAATATTTTCTCAGGCGGAATTGCTTATGTCGCACAATCTGTCGCTTCCTCAGTCCGCCGAGCTTATTTACAGGCTTAAAAAGGCGGGTGTTTCTTTACCCGACGGGATAATCACTGACGATGAGTGTGTGGAAGCGCTGATGGCTTTACTTTAAGGGAGTGTCTTATTGTCTATACTTGAGGTAAAAAATTTAGTTTATGAATACGGTACGGGTAAATATAAAACCCGCGCGCTTGACGATGTATCTTTCTCGCTCGAAAAAGGGGAGATACTCACAATCATAGGTCATACAGGTTCGGGGAAATCCACCTTGGCTAAAACACTGAACGGACTTTTAAAACCAAAATCCGGCGAGGTACTTCTGAACGGAGAGAATATTTTTAAGGATCCCAAACTGCTCAGTCAAGCAAGATTCAAAGTCGGACTGGTTTTCCAGTATCCCGAATACCAGCTTTTTGAGGAAACGGTTTTCAAGGATATTTCTTTCGGACCGCAAAGAATGGGACTCTCTGCGGACGAAGTAAAACAACGGGTTTTATTCGCGACAAAATTTGTCGGATTGAGCAACGGGTTATTGCATAAATCCCCTTTTGATTTATCGGGCGGTGAGAAACGCCGCGCGGCTATTGCGGGAATCATAGCAATGAAGCCCGAAATACTCATACTTGATGAACCGGCGGCGGGACTTGACCCCGGCAGTGGGAAAAGCCTGCTTGATAATTTGATTCGTTTAAGGGATCTTTTCGGCACGACAATAATAATCATATCACACAGCATGGAGGACGCGGCCCGTATTTCAGACAAAATCATGGTTATGAGCCATTCAAAGCGCGTTATGCTCGGAACGCCCGGAGAGGTTTTTTCAGAGGGAGAAAAGCTGTCAGAACTTTCACTGGAGCTGCCGCAAATAACGAGGATTATGAAAGCGCTGAGGTCAAAAGGATGTAATATAAGAGATGATATTCTGACAGTTGATGAGGCTGTTTTGGAAATACTAAGTTTATTATCCGGGAGTAAAAAGCATGAGTGACATTACAATAGGCGAATATGTTGAAGGTAATTCCATCATTCATAATATGGATGTAAGGATCAAGCTTTCTCTCGTGCTCTTTTTTATGATTTTTGTTTTTATCGCAAACAATTATTTTTCACTAACGATTATAATACTTGCGGCCGTAGTCGCCATGCTTTTGACTCGTATCGGTCTTTTCCGCTATATCAAAAGCACAAAGGGGGTAATATTATTAGCCCTTTTCGCATCTTTGATTAACCTTTTTTACGGAGGAGGCGAGCCTGTTTTTAAATTCGGCTTTATGGAAATATCCGAAGCGGGGATAAATAATGCCGTTTTTATAGCTGCAAGAATTATTCTGCTCGTTTTAATAAGCGGTGTACTGACTTTCACAACGACGCCGACAGACCTTACAGACGGACTTGAACGCATTATGAAGCCGCTTAAAATATTTCACATAAGGGTTCATGACATCGCGATGATGATGTCTATAGCGTTAAGGTTTATTCCGACTTTTTTTGAAGAGCTTGACAGGATTACAAATGCTCAGAGGTCGCGCGGCGCGGATTTCGAGGGGGGAAACCTCATCTCAAGGATAAAGGCGTTTATACCTATACTGATACCGCTTTTTATATCATCATTTCGACGCGCCGGTGACCTCGCTACCGCTATGGAGTGCCGATGCTACAACAGCGGCATCAAAAAAACGCGAATGAAAATTTTGACGATACGCGGGCGCGATGTTGCCGCGATAATCTTCTCCGCGTTTACTTTTTCCGGGGTGATACTTTGCAATATACTATTGACGAATCCGACAATGTGAAAAATATTCTTCTTTCGATAGCGTATGACGGACGAGCCTTTCACGGGTGGCAGATACAAAAAAACGCCGTTACCGTACAGGAGGAGTTTCAGAAAGCTCTTTACAGAGTTATCGGAGAAACTGTGGATATAAAGGGCTCAAGCCGTACCGATGCGGGCGTCCATGCCTATGACTACCGCATCAGCTTTAAGACAGCCCGTTCTATCCCTCCCGAACGCCTTGTCGCGGCTCTTAACACATATCTGCCTAAGACGATAGCCGTTAAAAGTGCGCAGTATGTTCCTATTGATTTTCACGCGAGATATTCGTCACTCGGGAAGGAATATGTTTATAAAATACTGAATTCTCAGATAAGGGATCCGTTTCTCGACGGATATGCTTATCACTATTGGTACAGGCTTGACGAAAAACTTCTCGACAGAGCCGCGAAGGATTTTATCGGATACCATGACTTCAGCTCATTTTGTACGCTTGACTCCCGTGAAAAGGGAGATATGTGCAGAACGGTTAAAAGCGCCTCCGTCACCCGTGACGGCGATATGGTTTACTTTACTATTGAGGCGGACGGCTTTTTGTATAACATGGTTAGGATAATGGTGGGAACACTGCTCAGAATAGCTCAGGGGAAGTTTAAAGCGGACTCTATACCGTCAATTATCAAATCAAAGAACCGTAAAAGAGCCGGTCCAACCGCGCCGGCGGAGGGACTTTATCTTAACAGGGTCTTTTACTCCGAGGAAATTTTACAATTATTGTCATAATTAATGTTGACAACCTTAAAAATTTTTGATATTATAGTCGCATAATATAGAATCTCGTGGGGGAGTAGTAAGCGCACTGTGTTATGCGTAGCAAGTCAACATCATGACTTTACAGTCTGGCTTGTTTTAAATTACGAGACTCATGTATAACTTCCAAGCTATACATGGGTCTTTTTATTTACCTCTTGCGATACAACCTATATATAATGACATTGTCGCTGTTATTCATGAAAGGAGGCAATAGTGGAAAAGCTATGTTTTAAGGACAAATAAAAAATTTGGAGATGATTGGTTAGAAATGGAAAAGCAAAGGAATGTCGAAACACTTTCGGCGCAAAAGGCATGTGAAGCTTTTGAAACAGACGCCGCGAACGGCCTGACCGAGGAGGAAGCCGCTAAAAGGCTGGAGCTTTACGGCAAAAACAAGCTGGAGGAGAAGAAAAAGAAGCCATGGTTTCTTGTTTTTCTGTCACAGCTCAACGACCCGATGATTTTTGTATTGTTTGGGGCGATCGCGGTAACTATCGGTGTATCTGTTTATGATACGATAAACTGGATCAAGGCTGGCAATCAGTTTGACTTTATTCAGTCAGGTGACTGGCCCGACGTGGTGATCATACTCGCGGTTATTATTATAAACGCGGTTATAGGCACTGTTCAGGAAATCAAGGCGCAGTCCTCGCTTGACGCGCTGAAAAAGATGTCAAGCCCCGAATCAACCGTTATCCGCGGCGGAAAACGCATGAAGATAAAATCGACCGATCTTGTCCTCGGAGATATAGTTGTTTTGGAGGAGGGCGACACTATAGGAGCGGATCTGCGCCTTATAGAGTCATATAATCTGAAGGTCAATGAGTCGAGCTTGACAGGTGAATCGACTCAGGTTGAAAAAAACGCGGATATTGTTTTCAGCGAGCCGGTCGGGGTTGCCGACAGATTAAATACGGTATATATGTCTACGCCTGTGACATACGGGCGAGCAACAGGCGTTGTATGCGGATGCGGCATGGATACTGAAATAGGCAAGATCGCTACCGCCCTTGACGAAGAGGAAGAAGAACTGACGCCGCTTCAAAAGGTTCTCGCAAAGCTTTCAAAGGTTTTGGGTATTATTACACTTGCGATAGTCGTCCTTGTACTGATTGTTGATCTGACATGGATATTTATCGATGGCAAGGGCACAGAAATCGAGGCGTATATTGAGGCTATTCTCGCGTCGATCTCTCTCGCTGTCGCGGCTATACCGGAGGGTCTGCCCGCGGTCGTTACTATTGTACTCGCTATCGGCGTTCAAAA
Organism: uncultured Clostridium sp.; assembly: GCA_964385235.1. Lineage (GTDB taxonomy): Bacteria > Bacillota > Clostridia > Oscillospirales > Acutalibacteraceae > Pseudoruminococcus. The sequence continues at coordinate 1,105 of CAYLOD010000063.1, read as the reverse complement.
AATGGTTAAGGCAAATACCATTGTCAGAAAACTGCCCTCCGTTGAAACACTCGGAGCGGTTTCTGTCGTATGCTCCGATAAAACGGGAACTCTCACTCAGAATAAAATGACAGTCGTCGAGGCATATTGCAACGGAAACATCATTGCCGATACGGACTTTACAAAGCAAAAAAGTGATGAGTTTACCCTTCTTGCAAAGGGATTGAGCCTGTGTACAAACGCGACTGTCGATGAGGGGGTATATGGCGATCCGACGGAAATTGCCCTTGTCAACTTTGCGAATGTACTTGGGCTGCGCAAGAGCGAACTTGAAACAGCAACCCCGAGAATCGACGAATTACCCTTTGACAGCGGCAGAAAGATGATGACGACTGTCCATAAGGAAAGCAACAGAAGCGTAGGCTATACAAAGGGCGCTCTCGATTCAATCCTGAAGCATACTTCACAAATAATCGAAAACGGCAATGTAAGAGCCATAACAGATGCCGACATTAAAAAGATTTATGAAACGAACTCGTACTTCAGCGAAAAGGCTCTCAGGGTATTGGCGCTTGCATATAAAGTAACCGATAAGCCCGTGGAGGAAAATCTCATATTTGTCGGACTTGTCGCAATGGTTGACCCGCCAAGACCGGAGGCGAAGGGCGCGGTCGATAAGTTCAAGCATGCGGGTATTGTCACCGTAATGATCACCGGCGACCATAAGGACACAGCCTTTGCCATTGCTCAGAACCTCGGTATCTGCGAAACCAGGGAACAGTGTAAAACGGGAGCGGATATCGACGAAATGACCCCCGAGGAACTCAGGGAATGCTGCAAAACCGTCAGAGTTTTTGCGAGAGTTTCTCCCGAAAATAAGGTTCAGATTGTCAAGGCGTTTAAAGCAAACGGCAATATATGCGCGATGACAGGCGACGGCGTAAACGACGCGCCAAGCCTTAAAGCAGCAGATATAGGCATTGCTATGGGCATCACGGGTACAGACGTCGCCAAGGGCGCTGCGGATATGGTTTTGACGGACGATAACTTTGCGTCTATTGAAAAAGCCGTAGAAGAGGGCAGAGGTATTTTCGCAAATATTAAAAAGACGATTATTTTCCTTATC
>CAYLOD010000062.1:0-11213 GCA_964385235.1 uncultured Clostridium sp. | reverse complement strand
ACTGCCGTGCGCTAATCAAATACTGACTTCCTGCGCGGCACACATACAACCCCTATACACTGCGAAGTTTTTTGACGTATGTCAAAAAACGACTCCGCGTCTTGCCTGCGGGGGCACCCCGCCGTGTCTTGCCTGCGGGGCACCCCGCCGCGTCCTGCCTGCGGGCGCTGCCCGCATTTACATGTTTTATTATATACTATTTCATTTTTCGTGTAAAGCTGTTTTTTGAAGAGTGAGATTTTATGAAATTTTTTGACATATTCAGATATAATAAATACCGCGTATATTTTAAAGCAGATATACTGCAGCCGCTCCGAGGACAAAGCCGCCTATACAGCCTAATATGCCGAAACCCGACGGCAGACCGGGGAAAATATCAATTATCGACGCCAGAACGAAGCCGATTATAAGCATATACGTCTGCCTTGGGAATCGCGTCATCGCCCTGTCGAGTATCTTTGCCGAAAGCATTATGCCCGTGAGCGCTCCTAAAAAAATCGGGAGAAGATATACAAAATTCAGACCGCTTACCGCTCCCCAGACAGCCTCATACATACCGAGTATTAGCAGGATATGCGACGTGCTTATCCCGGGCAGAACGAGCGCGACCGCTATTATAATTCCGCATAAAAAGAGCATAGCGTAGCTTTTGAAGTCGCTCGGCACGACAGTGAAGCTGCTCTTCGGGAGAAAATTCAACGCGTAAACAAGCCCGGCGCCTATGAGCGCCCACAGAATATTCAGCGGGTTGAACCGCCCTGTATTGCCCTTTTTATAGAGAGAGGGTATCGAACCGAGCATAGCGCCCATAAAAAGGTACATCATCGGAAGCTCATATTCCCTGATAAGATTCAGAATGAGCTTTGAAAACAGCAATATTCCCGCTATCCCTCCGACGGCGACCTGTAAAATAAACAAAAAGCTGTATTTGAACCTTTTAAATATATTGCTGACAGCGCTTATAAGCTCGTCATATATTCCTAAAATAATCGCCATAGTTCCGCCGCTCACTCCCGGTATGAGCATCGACGAACCGATTATAAGCCCGTAAAATACATTTCTGATAACTCCCTTGAGCGTAAAGCGTTCGCTTTTTTCTCCGGGAGATTTTTTTGTGCGCGGGTCCCCGGCGCGCGGTTGTTTCTTTTGTAAAGACTTTTTACCGGACGAGGACTTCCGCGGCTTTTTCGTATTGCTAGCCATTCGGTCAACTCCCACGTTTATAATCTTATAAGATTATATTATAATTATAAAAAATTATTACGGATATTTCAAAACCTGTTCCCACAAGAGCTTTTGTTCCTTGTGAAAACAGGTTTCTAATATATTGTTTCTTCTCCTTTGTCGGAAAGGCGGCGCCTGACCTTTTCGAGCACGCGTATGTCGTTTTCATGCCTGCACAGCAACTGAGCCTGTCCCATAGTAGCCCAGCGGTAATGGTCTATCTCGCGTTTCTGAATATTGACCTTGTCGCTTTTTGCCTCGGCAAGAAAGAACACCACCTTCTTGCTTGTTTTGCCGAACGGATGATATATTCCCGTTTCCCGAAAATCGGGCTTGAACCGAACGTCAAGTCCCGTTTCCTCCTTTATCTCACGGGCAGCCGTTTCCTTCTCGCTCTCGCCTATCTCAACGTGTCCCTTCGGAAAGCTCCAGCAGCGGCCGTTATGGTTTTTAACGAGCAGATACTTTATCGTGCCGCCGTTTTTGTGGTATACTACCGCCCCGCATGACTTTTCGTAAAGGCATATCATGTTTTCGATTTTTGTGTATTCGTTCACACGCTTCCTAATCTCAGGCTCGTAGAATATCTCTCCCACAGGAGCGGCGATGAGTCTGTGACCCCTTCCGCTCTCTACATACTCGCAGGCGATAATATGACACCTTTCACAATGACGCAGCCGCCGGTTCGTTATTATATACACCTTATAGGTAAATCTGTGTTCCATATAATAGCCGAAATAAACAGCGCCCTCGGATAACGCGCCGAATATTTCAATATTTATTTTTTTGCCTAACATCAGCGCATCTCCTCCCGTCAGTCTTCATATTCGGCAAGCGCCGCGATCGCGTCTGTATATTCATCGGTATTGGCGTTATTCACTCCGTTGATAAACAGAACGTCCGTAATACTGTGGTTATAGCAATAGCCCGTAAGCGAGCTGTTGAAATATCTCGCGTCTATAACGTGGATCTCGTCATAGTTCCCCGTAAAGTACTCCGCGAGCGGCGAACCGTAGCCGTCCTTTACAATGCAAAGCCTCTTGCCGGTGCTTCCGCCCGTATAGACTCTAAAAAGCGACACATCGCCATAGCAGAATACATCGAGCGCGTTTTCGGCTGATATATCGCTGTTAATAAACGGCGCGGAAACTTCGCCGCCCTCGGCCGTCCTCCATAGCCCGCACTGATATTCGCCGGGGCTGTAATACTCGACCGTGTCGGGATTTGCGAGGAGGTCGGGGTTGCCGTCCTTATTTTCATCAGACTTCGTGCTCGAAACGAGATTTCCCGCAAAGCCCTTGATACTGTTTTTTTTCATGCCTTCGGTCGTCACAGCGGTAATGCCGGCCTCCCCGCAATACCGGCAATAGGCATAGTAAGCTCCGAGTGAGGTCCATCTCTCGTCAGTATTATAATAGATATATTCGTCCTTTTTTTCCTTGAGCGCGTCCTTTACGTCAATGAATTTTATATTCTCCGACAGGGACTCCCCGATGATTTTAATATTCGCTTTTTCGGCGCCGGTATTTTCCTTTTGCATCTTTTCCGCTGCTACCGACAAGTGCGTCGGGACAACCATCAAATATACATTTATACTTGTGTCGAGCGTCGCGGCAACACTGTTTATGCTTTTCGCGTACTTGCCGGCGGCATTATCAGAGCCTTTAAAGGGAGCATATCCGACATTTTTATAAATAAATACTCCGTTATCGTCATATCCATTGTCAGACTGAGCGCTGCTTTCCGCCGCCGACTGCTCGGGTTTTGACGGCTCGGGCTTGGGTTCCTCGCTCACGGGTTCGGAGCTTTCGGGCGCGGGCTTGGAGCTTTGCTGCTCCGGCGGCTTGCTGCTTTCCGATTCAGAGGGCGTTTCCGAGGGTTCAGAACTTTCGCTGATAAACGTTCTTCTTGATGCGTCAATAAGCCTCGGCACAAACGTAACGCACGAAAAAATAATCAGAGAAGCCGCCGCGACAACGCCGACAGCCATAGCTACCGCCTTGCCAAGGCTTCTCTCGGGCGGGTCCGCGCTGCTGTAGCTTCTGTATCTGCCGAAACGGCTGTATCCCCTGTAGCCGGAGGTGCGCTTTATTTTATTTCGTCTGCCTGTGCGTTTTATGCTCATTTTTACTCCTCTCTCATAAAGCCGTAATTCGGACATTATTACAAATAACATTATATAATGAACGATAGTAAATCTCAAGATATTTTTAAAAATATTGCAGCCCAAAAAGCGGAAGCCTGAATCAAAAAAATTTGGTTAAAAATGTATGAGTCTTTGAATAGCAATATTAAATCCCGCAGCGCTAAAAAACGGCTTAAACTCTTATGGACTTTTTTAAATATATGTGTTAAACTGTTCTTTAGCTAATCACGTCAAATAAACAGCCCTGTTTATTAACGATTTACCTATATAATATAACAGCGAACGGAGTGAGCGTCTAATGGCGTCAACGCAAAAGTCAAGACTGCTTTTTCTCAGGAATTATCTTATCAAATACACCGATGAGGAACATATGCTGTCGAGAAACGAGCTTGAAAATATCCTCAGCGAGAACGGCTTTGCCTGCACGCGAAAAACCGTTTACGACGACCTCGAGGCTATAACAGAGAGCGGCGTAGACATAGAGAGCGCAAGGGACGGTACAGGCAGCGTCAAATACTATGTGGCGAACCGGGAATTCCAACTGTCGGAGGTCAAACTGCTGATAGACGCGGCGGGCTGTTCGCGCTTTCTGACGCTCAAAAAGACGGAGGAACTTATAGAGAAGCTCGAATCACTCGTCAGCGTCTACCAGTCGGATTCACTCAAGCGTCAGGTTTTCATCAGGAACCGCATAAAAAGCATGAACGAAACGATCTACTATGCTATAGACGCCATACATTCGGCTGTAAGCTCCGACCGCGCCGTTACATTCGGCTACTTCAGGTGGATAATCAATAATGACGGCACACCCGTGAGAGAGTTTCGCCACGGCGGCAAAAGATACACTGTTTCCCCATGGGGAGTATGCTGGAGCGACGGCAGCTATTATATGATAGGCTATGACCATGACGCGGGCTCGGTAAAACACTTCCGCATTGACAGAATGAGAACGGTCGAGTGTTCGGAGCTTGAGCGGATTAAAAATAAAGAATACGAAAAATTTGATATAGAGAGCTACTCGTCCCGTGTTTTCGGTATGTTCGGCGGCGAGGAGGTCTATGTTGAAATGCGTGTCCCGAACAGTCTCGCGGACGTTTTTATTGACAAATTCGGACCGTCCGCGAACATAAGGCGCGACGGCGAAGATCATTTTATAATAGGCGCGGACATCGTCGTCAGCAGGCAGTTTTTCGCATGGCTTCTGGGGCTTTCCGAAAGGGTATCAATAGTTTCCCCGTCCGAAACAGTCGGCGCGATGAGAAAATTTATTGACAGTATTAAATGTGAAGTTTAATTTATAATCGTTGACATAAAAGAAACGCGGAAGTATAATTGATTTTACAAGGGGGAAATTAAAATAATGAAAAGGCTTTTATCAATATTATTGGCGGTTGCGCTTGTTTCTTCGGTATTTGTATGCTCGGGCTGCAAAAACGACAGCGACGACAGAAGCGGCGCGAATGAATCCGTCACTGAATCAAAGTCTACAAACAATAATCCGGCAAATAAAGATGAGCTGTCAAAGATCTCCGCGGAACTCGGAAAGTTTAAGAAGCAGCCGTCATATACGGCAACGAAAGCCGTGGACGCGCCCAAAATCGCAAAGGATAAGGGCATAGCTCTAATACTCGATTCAAACAACGATGATTATTCATCTTATATAGCGCTCGAGATAAAGGACGCGGCGGCTAAAATAGGGTTTACCGACGCCATAACATACGAAACCGACGGAACGGCAAATTCATGCGTTGCGGCTCTTGACAACGCCGTTTCCGACCAGTGCTCGGCGGCGGTTCTCATCGGAAATATCAACAAGGACGAAATTTCGTCCTCGATCGAGTCCGCCCAGTCGCACGGACTTAAGGTCATAAGCGTAAATAACGCGAATGTCGGTGAAAAGGAGCATTACGTCGATTATACATTTACGATAAACTATAACAAGGAGGCAAAGGCTCTCGCGGACTACGCAATCACAGAGCAAAACGCCGAAGTAAACGCGCTCCTTGTTATTCCCTCGGATATTTCATACAGCGGGGCCATGAAAAAGGCTGTCACAGATGAGCTGAGCAGCTTTTCAAGCGGATACTGCACTGAGCTGAACGCCGAAACTTCAACATGGAACAACGGACTTACAAACACTATAAAGGAGGCGCTCGAAAAGGACGGCAACATAAACTGCGTCATTGTACTGCACGAAGGTATGCTCAAGGACGCCGTTAACGCTCTCGAAATGACACAGACTATATCAAAGGTCAAACTCATTGCGCGCGGAGGCGGCACAAGCGCCTTTATGCAGGTCCAAAACGGCAACGCAAGTATAGTCGCCGCTGAAAGCTATGAGTGGACGGCATACCTGCTGCTCGACTGTATTTTAAAGATACTCGGCGGTCAGGACAATCCCGACACAGCGGAAATTCCCTTTATGATGATCTCATACGCCAACGCTGCCGCGCTTGAAAGCAGCGCAGACTCAAGCGGCGAAGATGAAAGCAATAATGAGGACGACGACACGCCGTTTATTTCAAAGGCATTTAAAAAGGATTTCAAAAATAGCTTTCTCAAAAGCTGGAACGTAAAAAACACTTCCTCCGAAAACCCGGAGGAATCCGAACAGACCGAATGGTCTTAATTGTAAATCAAAAGGGAGCGAACCTTAAACGGTTCGCTCCCTTTTTTACGGAAGCTGTTAGAGGTTTTCAATTATTTATCAAGGCGGGACTTCAGACCCTCAAGCTCGTCTTTAAGTTCCTTCGGAAGCTTGTCGCCGAAAATCTTGTAGTATTCGGTGATTTCGTCCGCTTCTTTTTTCCACTTTTCGTTATCAACTGTAAGTATTTTTTTGAGTGTTTCTATGTCAATATCAAGACCCTCGAGGTTAATGTCCTCAGCCTTGGGAAGATAACCGATCGGTGTTTCAACAGCGTCGGCCTTGTCGTCGCAGCGGTTGATAATCCACTCGAGAACACGGAAGTTATCGCCGAAGCCCGGCCACATGAAGTTGCCGTCCTCGTCAAGGCGGAACCAGTTTACGTTGAAGATCTTGGGAGCCTTATCGCCGAGCACCTTGCCCATTTCTATCCAGTGAGCGAAGTAGTCGCCCATATTGTATCCGCAGAAAGGCTTCATAGCCATCGGGTCGTGACGGAGAACGCCAACGGCGCCCGTCGCGGCGGCGGTAGTTTCCGATGCCATGATAGATCCGACAAATACGCCGTTGTTCCAGTCTCTCGACTGATATACGAGCGGGGTAGTTGACGCGCGGCGTCCGCCGAAAATGATAGCGGAGATCGGCACGCCCGATGTAGAGTTAAACTCAGGGCTGATGCAGGGGCAGTTCTGAGCGGGAGCTGTAAAGCGGCTGTTCGGATGAGCGCCCTTTTCCGTGCTTTGCTTGCCGTTCCACGGGTTGCCTTTCCAGTCGATAGCGTTCTCGGGCGGGTTCTTGTCGAGGCCCTCCCACCAAACTGTGTTATCGTCGAGGTTGAGGGCAACGTTTGTGAAGATAGTACCTTTCTTTGTGGAGGCGAGAGCGTTCGGGTTGGACTTCTCGTTAGTGCCCGGGGCAACGCCGAAGAAGCCGTTCTCGGGGTTGATAGCCCAAAGTCTGCCGTCGGGGCCCTTGCGCATCCACGCAATATCGTCGCCTACGCACCATACCTTATAGCCGTTCTTTCTGTAGCCCTCGGGAGGAATGAGCATAGCGAGGTTTGTTTTGCCGCACGCTGACGGGAAAGCGGCGGATACATACTTGACTTCGCCGTTCGGTTTCTCAATTCCGAGTATAAGCATATGCTCCGCCATCCAGCCCTCGCACTTGCCGAGGTATGACGCAATCCTGAGCGCAAAGCACTTTTTGCCGAGGAGGACGTTTCCGCCGTAGGCGGAGTTGACGGATATTATGTAGTTATCCTCCGGGAAGTGACAGATATATCTTTTTTCGGGGTCAACGTCGCATACAGCGTGCAGACCTTTGACCCAGTCCTCGCTGTCGCCGAGAACCTTATCTACAGCTGTTCCGACACGAGTCATAATAGACATATTGAGAACAACGTAGATGGAGTCGGTGACTTCATAACCGATCTTGGCAAGAGGTGAACCTACAGGACCCATGGAGTACGGTATAACATACATTGTGCGGCCCTTATATTTTCCGCGCGCAATATCGAAAAGCATCTTGTATGCTTCCTTTGGGTCTTTCCAGTTGTTTGTGGGACCCGCGTCCTCCTCGTTTCTGCAGCAGATAAATGTACGGTCCTCAACACGGGCGACGTCATTTTCCTTGGTTCTATGCAAGTAGCAGCCGGGGAGCTTTTCCTCATTCAACTTGATCATTTCGCCTGTTTCGCAAGCCTCCTTGCGGAGAGCGTCAAGCTGTTCCTCGCTACCGTCGATCCAAACAACACTATCGGGGGTGAGAAGTTCCTTCATCTCATCAACCCATGCCAACACTGATTTGTTAGTTGTCATTTTTCATTCTCCTTTCTGCCTTTCACGGCATTACTCGTATATTATAATTCAATTTGCATGAAATATCAATAAATAATTCATAAATATTCCGCGGCGGGCAGCGCCCGCAGACAAGATGCAAGACGCGAAGTCGTTTTTTGACATACGTCAAAAAACTTCGGCATTGATAAGGGTCTGTTATGTACCGCGCAAGAAGTCAGAGCTTGATTAGCGCACGACAGGTCATTGGCAACTTCGTCCCCGCTTGAATAAATTGTTTTAATATGATAGAATAGCTTCAGAGTTCTTCTGCGGGAGTATCCCGAACAGGAGGTTATTATAAATATACAGATAAGGATGATAGATTCATGGAGTATTTTCTTTCAGACAGAGTACAGACGCTGAAGCCGTCGGCTATCAGGGAAATCTTTAAATACGCCGCCGATCCAACGGTAATATCCCTCTCAGCGGGCAACCCAGACCCTGACGCCTTTCCCGTTAAGGAAATAGCCGAAATATCTAACGATATTCTTACCAACCGCCCTGTTGACGCTTTGCAGTACAGCGTAACCGAGGGCTATGCCCCCCTGCGCGAAACACTTAAAGCCTATATGAAAAATAAGCATAATATCGGCAGGGATTTTGACGAGCTTGTAGTGACGTCGGGCGCACAGCAGGTCATGGATCTCGCGACTAAATCCCTTGTCAATGAGGGCGATACGGTAATATGCGAAGCGCCGAGCTTCATAGGTTCGCTCAACGCGTTCAGAACATATAGAGCAAGGCTTTGCGGTATCCCCCTTGAGAGCGACGGCATGAACCTTCAGGCGCTTGAAAACGCTCTTAAAACCGAAAAAAACGTCCGATTCATTTATACGATCCCGAATTTTCAAAATCCGTCGGGCGTCACGACAAGCCTTGAAAAACGTCATGCCATATATGATCTTGCCGAAAAATACGGCGTGCTTATTCTTGAGGATAACCCCTACGGCGACCTGAGAGTAAGCGGCGAGGACGTTCCCTCAATCAAGTCATTTGACGACGACGGAATCGTTATATACGCCGGATCGTTCTCCAAAGTGCTTTCGCCCGGAATGAGGGTCGGCTGGTTCGTCGCGCCGTCCGCAGTCGCCTCAAAGATGATAGTCTGCAAGCAGGGCTCGGACGTCCACACAAACGCGTGGGCGCAGATCGTGGCAAATGAATTTATGACCAAATACGACTTTGCCGCGCATCTTGAACGTCTGCGCGGCATTTACAGGGATAAAATCAGCTTCACTCAGGAGCTTCTCGACAAATACATTGTTCCCGCGATAACATACAATAAGATAGACGGGGGACTTTTCATCTGGTGCAGACTTCCCGGCAATACAGACATGACGGCATTCTGCAAAGAGGCTGTTCGGAGGAAGGTCTGCGTGGTTCCCGGAAACGCGTTTCTCACAGATGAAAACGAGCAGTGCCACAGCTTCAGGATAAACTTCTCGACGCCGACAAAGGAACAGCTTGAGAAGGGAATAAAAATCCTCGGCGGTCTGGCAAAGGAAATGCTCAGCGGTAAATAACACAACATGAAAGGATATAAGCCATGAGTGAAGATGTATTAAAAAAAGAAAAAAAGCCCATAATATTCAGTGCGATACAGCCAAGCGGCACTATAACCCTCGGCAACTATCTCGGCGCGCTTAAAAACTGGGTATCGCTTCAGGACAGCTATGACTGCATTTTCGCGATAGCCGACCTGCACGCGATAACCGTTCGGCAGGAGCCCGCGCAGTTTCGCAGGAATATACTTGAGGCATATGCGCTTCTTCTCGCCTGCGGCATAGATACGGAGAAAACACTGTTTTTTATACAGAGCCATGTTCACACACACGCAGAGCTTGCATGGATACTAAACTGCTACACACAGTTCGGCGAGCTTTCACGCATGACGCAGTTCAAGGATAAGGCCCAAAAGCACACGGATAATGTTAATGTCGGACTTTTCGCCTATCCGTGCCTAATGGCGGCGGATATTCTGCTCTATCAGGCCGATCTCGTCCCCGTCGGAGCCGACCAGAAGCAGCATCTCGAGCTTGCCCGCGACGTAGCCGAGCGCTTTAACGGAGTGTACGGCAATACATTTAATCTTCCGGACGGATACTACCCGCCTGTCGGCGCGAAAATAATGTCACTTCAGGATCCGACAAGGAAGATGTCAAAGTCGGACGAAAACGCTAACTCGTGGGTAGCCGTTCTCGATAAGCCTGATGATATTATGAGGAAGTTTAAGCGCGCTGTGACAGACTCGGAGGCAGTCGTCAGGTACGGCGAAAACAAGCCCGGCATAAACAACCTCATAGGGATATACAGCTCCGTCACGGGAAAAAGCGGCGAGGAAACGGAAAAAGAGTTCGAGGGCAGGGGCTACGGCGACTTCAAAACCGCCGTAGCAGAGGCTGTAATCGAGGAGCTTCGCCCGATCCGCGAAAGATACGAACGCTTAATAGCCGACAAGTCATACCTTGAGGAGCAGTACACTCGGTGCGCCGAGATCGCTCTGAAAATATCCGCACGCACACTTGACAAGGCTATGAAAAAAATCGGCTTTATAAAGGGAAAGCGTTAAACAGCCTGTGAACGGCGGCGCTCTCCCAAAAGTGCTTTTATCGGGATTATGGATAAAACGTCAATCTACATCGTAACGAAAGGTGTTCGCATATGAAAAAGCGCAAGGCTAATAAAAAAATAATGCTTATCATAAATCCTATCGCGGGCAAGTCGCGCGCGAAGTATAATCTTGCGAATATTGCGGCGCTTTTCTACAAGAACGGCTATGAACCCGCAATATACTTTACCGACCCTGACTGCGGACCTGAGGATCTTATCAAAAGACACGCGAAAGACTTTGATGTTGTCGCCTGTTGCGGTGGTGACGGAACGGTCAGCGAAGCGATAGAAGGCATTATGAAAATCGACAGGCGGATTCCTCTCGGATATATTCCGTGCGGAACGACAAACGACCTTGCGGCAAGTCTTGACCTGCCAAAAAATATGAAGCGCGCCGTTTCAACTATAACCAACGAAGAGCCTGTTCCTTTTGACATAGGGAGTTTCGGGAACGAATGCCACTTCGCGTATATCGCGTCGTTCGGCGCGTTTACCGAAGTATCCTATGAAACCCCGCAGCGCGCGAAAAATCTGCTCGGGCATCTCGCTTATGTGTTTCAGGCTATGAAGAGCATGAATAAAATTAAACCGTATCATGTGAAGATAGAGAGCGAGGAAAAAACCATCGAGGACGATTTTATTTTCGGTTCGGTAACAAACTCGACCTCTGTCGCGGGGATATTTAAACTTGACAAGGATCTTGTAAACTTTAATGACGGGCTTTACGAGATACTGCTCGTCAAGC
>CAYLOD010000061.1:0-11452 GCA_964385235.1 uncultured Clostridium sp. | reverse complement strand
TATCCCATTATCGGAAGCAAGGGAGGATTGAATATGACTCCGGAAGAACAGGCACCGATGCCGTTATCGTGGCACTTGTTGACAAATTCCATCAGATCCTGCGGTTTGCCATAGCGGCACGTCGCACTGAAATATCCTGACGCCTGATAACCCCATGAACCGTCTAACGGGTGTTCCGCGAGAGGAAGTATCTCTATATGTGTAAAATGATATTTTTTGACATAGTCGATAAGCTCGTCCGCAATATCGCTGTAGCTGTACCACAGCTCGTCCGGATTGCTGTTTTCTGTAATCCCGCCGTTTGGCATTTTCCATGAACCGAAGTGTATCTCGTAAATATTCAGCGGTTCGTCATAGTGCTTGCTGCGGGAGTTTATCCACACTTCATCGCTGAATTTATAGTTATCAAGCGAGGCTATTATAGAAGCGGTTCCCGGACGAAGCTCTGACGCGAAGGCATACGGATCCGACTTATCGACGACTCTACCGTTCGACTGCCGGATTCTGTATTTGTACATCTGACCCTCGCGGGCGTTTGGAACAAACAGCTCATAGAAGCCTCTGCCATCGTTATTCATAGCATGGTTTTCGCCGTTCCATGAGTTGAATTCCCCGATTACCTCTATATGTCGGGCGGCGGGCGCGTAAACTCTGAACATAACACCGCCGTTTATTATATGTGCTCCGAAGTATTTATAAGCGCTAAAACATTCACCGCGGTAAAAGCTATCAACATTAAAATCAGACATACTTTTTCCCCCTATATAATATTCCATACTGATAGTATAACAAAAATTTCATCCATAATCATTATACAGATTTATTAAAATGTCGGTTGAATGTTTAATAAGGGACTTGCCCGGTCAAGGCGCTGTTCCCGCCTGAGAAACAGACGGGACAGGACTCTACGTATGGGACGGGGCCCGATGGGACGGGGCCCGATGGGACGGGGCCCGATGGGACGGAGCCCGATGGGACGGGGCCCGATGGGACGGAGCCCGATGGGACGGAGCCCGATGGGACGGGGCCCGATGGGACGAGGCCCGATGGGACATATTGCCTAAGTTATATAGGGCTGTTGTTCTTAAACGTTAAAAGGAACTTAGCTGCCGAAATTTTAACATAAGGCATTGTGAATAACTTTCTCGTTGCTTTTTGTTTTAAAATGTGATATGATAACCTTGTTACTATTTTCACGGTGGTGTTATATATGGATACGATTAAACTTACAGTTTTTATAGTAGAGGATAATATTGACGAGTGCAGAGCTTTAGAGGACTACGCGGAGAAATTTTACGATATATCGGTTGTAGGTTGTACGAGCAGCGCCGAGCAGGCTGTTAAGGATATACGCAGGTTTCGTCCGCACGCGGTTATTATTGACATTGAGCTGCATAAGGGCAGCGGCAGCGGACTTGATGTAATACGGAAGATAAACAGCGATGCTGACCTGAAGCCCCGCCCCTACATTCTCGTGACGACAAATAATACAAGTGCCGTCACTCATGAATATGCGAGGCTTCAAGGTGCGGATTATATTATGTCAAAGCATCAGGAAAATTATTCCGAGAAGGTTCCTATAGACTTTTTAATAAAAATGAAAAATATTATTCTTAAAAACAACTCGGAAAATATTGCCGATGGTAATGAAACACATGAGCAGTATTTAAAGCGGATAAGACGGCGTATTATCACTGAGCTTAATCAAGTCGGCATTAACCCGAAAAACGCCGGGTATCAGTATCTGCTCGATGTTATATCCTTGACGATAGAAAATCCGTCGGAGAATGCTTTTCAGAAGATAGCCGAAAAAAGAAAAAAAACATATAAAAGCGTCATGAGCTCCATCGAAAATGTTATTAAGAAAGCATGGAGAACAACAAGCTATGATGACCTGTACAGGAATTACACAGCGAATATAACCTCGGAAAGCGGGATACCGACAGTTACGGAATTTATATATTTTTATGCAAATAAAATAGGCAACGAAAGAATACATGAATGATAAATTATTTTCAGCGGCAGCTGTGGTTTTTCGCGGGTTATGACAATATACGGTGTTTTTGTGTTGACTTTACCAATTTGATTTGTTATATTTAAGTTCAAGGATCAAGCCATTTTATGTAAATTAAAATAAAGACCGAAAAGAGATGTGGGTATGAAAACATTTGTAATTAAGATAGGAGATAAAAAAGTTCATATAAACTGTGATGAAAAGCTTAAAAACGCTGTTAACGCTCTTTGTGATGTCTTGAAGGGGCTGCAGGTGCAGAGGAATATTTTTGACGAGGATTTCATTCTTTGCGCGGGCTGGTCATACTATTTCTTTAAGGAATATGAGGATTATTGGCAGATATTAGCCCCCGATTTTAAAAAAGACCCCAACAAGTACAGAACCGACAACCTGACAATTCCGCTCATGGTTCAAAATCTGCAAAGTGAAACTCTTAACACGGCGGGAATAAAACCCGAAACAAGCAATATTCCCGTAAATTTCAGAAGTACCATGCTCGTACTCAAGGACGCTATGACCGCGAAAAATGTATACTTTAACCGCTCCGAACCCGAAAGCGAAAACGATTCGGGCTGGTATCTGGGTCTTATGGGTGATGAAAGCGAAGATCATCAGCCCGATGACTATGCGCTGGTTCAGACGTCGGAGCTTTTTAAGGTGCGTCCTCTGGCGCTGAGAATATTCGGTATGCCTGTCGGAACTCTCGCAGTCTTTGACGGAAACCTCATGACCGCTCTCGTTGACAAGGACAACACACCGCTGAAATTTACGGTTGACGGGAATGAAAATAAAGGAAGAACCTGAGCTATGTATAAGCTTGTTAAAAACTGCGGAGCGGCACGGCTCGGGGTATTTACAACCGCTCACGGTGAGGTTCAAACCCCCGCTTTTATGAATGTAGCGACGTGCGGAGCGATAAAGGGCGCGTTGTCAGCGCTCGACCTTAAGGAACTGCGCTGTCAGGTACAGCTCTGCAACACATATCATCTTCATCTGCGTCCCGGTGATGAAAATATCAAAACACTCGGCGGACTTCACAGGTTTACACGCTGGGACGGAACTATCCTCACAGACAGCGGCGGCTTTCAGGTTTTTTCCCTTGCAAAGCTACGCAATATTACGGAGGAGGGCGTGACTTTCGCGTCGCATATTGACGGGCATAAAATATTTATGGGGCCTGAGGAAAGCATGACCATACAGTCTAACCTTGGCTCCGATATAGCTATGGCATTTGATGAATGCATTGAGAACCCCGCCGATTATTCATATACGAAAAATTCTTGTAACAGAACATACAGGTGGCTTGTACGCTGCAAAAAAAAGCTGACTGAGCTTAACTCGCATGATGATACGATAAATCTGGGGCAGCAGCTTTTCGGTATAAATCAAGGCTCTACATACGGGGACATCAGAATTGAACATATGAAAGCTATAAGAGAGCTTGACCTTGACGGCTATGCTGTCGGCGGTCTTGCCGTAGGTGAAACAGCAGGGGAAATGTATAGCACTATAGAGACTGTCGAACCGTATATGCCTAAAGACAAGGTTCGCTACCTGATGGGCGTCGGAACTCCGCAAAATATTCTTGAATGCGTCAAAAGGGGAATAGACTTATTTGACTGCGTTATGCCGACGAGGAATGCCCGTCATGCACACCTGTTTACATGGAGCGGCAGAATTAATATGCTTAATCAAAGGTACGCGCTCGATGATTCTCCCGTCGACGCGCAATGCGACTGTCCCGTTTGCAGAAATTTCTCGCGCGCATATCTCAGACACCTGTTTAAGAGTGGCGAAATGCTTGCTATGCGGCTTGCGGTAATACATAACATTTATTTTTATAATACTTTGTTTATGAAAATAAGAGATTCCCTGCAAAATGACGAATTTGACAAATTTTATAATAATTACGCGGAAATTCTGGGCAGGCGAATTTAACCATTTTCACTTGCAAGTTAAACTGTCAGTTGCTATAATATATAGGTATCAGACTTGACCGGGGGATACTGTTATTTCTCCTCGTCTATTGAAAGGAATGTAAAATATGAATTTTTATTTACTTGACAACGCCGCGTCCGCTTCTGCGGAAACAGCAGGTCAGAGTCAGCAGGGACAGATCTGGATAATTCTCGGAATGTACGCGCTTCTCGCTCTCGCGATATATTTCTTTATTTTCCGGCCGAACAAAAAGAAGAAAAAAGCCGAGGAGGAAATGAAAAACAGCCTTGAGGTCGGCGACGAGATAACGACTATCGGCGGAATCATGGGACGAGTTGTTTCCATGAAAGACGATGATTCCCTTATAATAGAAACGGCAAGTGACCGTTCAAAAATCAGAATCAGGAAATGGGCTGTTTCATCTATTGATTCCGAAAAGGATACTGATAAAACCAAACTGAACGGCAAGACGGCGGACTCAGACGAAAAGCCGGATAAAAAGGACAGTTCGGATAAAGGCGAGGATTAAATAATTATAATAAAAAGTTCCTATGTAAGCATTTCATTTTGCTATATAGGAACTTTTTTACAGTTGTTATTCGGCATTTACCGTGCAGCGCGGTAAAGTCATTGACTTAATTTTTGCTTTTAATATACTCATCGATGGCTTTTGCAGCGCTCTTGCCGGCGCCCATAGCCAGTATGACGGTAGCGGCGCCTGTAACAGCGTCGCCGCCCGCGTAGACGCCCTCACGAGTTGTCAGACCGTCCTCGCCGTTAGTTATAATACAGCCGTGCTTGTTTGTATCAAGTCCGGGCGTTGTGCTTCTGATAAGCGGATTCGGGCTTGTTCCGATAGACATTATCATTGTATCGACCTCAAGCGTAAACTCGCTGCCTTCTTTGACGATAGGACGGCGGCGGCCGCTTTCGTCGGGCTCGCCGAGTTCCATTTCAACGCATCTCATGGCGCGGACCTTGCCGTTCTCGTCGCCTAAAACCTCCACAGGATTTGTGAGCGTTTTGAATATGATGCCCTCCTCCTGAGCGTGTTCAACTTCTTCAATACGCGCGGGCAGCTCGTTCATGCTGCGGCGATAGACAATATAAACGTTTTCCGCGC
The DNA here is from genome assembly GCA_964385235.1 of uncultured Clostridium sp. Classification (GTDB taxonomy): domain Bacteria; phylum Bacillota; class Clostridia; order Oscillospirales; family Acutalibacteraceae; genus Pseudoruminococcus. Next base: position 6,377 of record CAYLOD010000061.1, on the reverse strand, counting down.
CGAGCCTTTTCGCGCATCTCGCGGCGTCCATAGCGACATTTCCGCCGCCGACAACCGCGACATTTTTAGAGTGTTTAATAGGGGTTTTTGAATCGTCCTTGTACGCTTTCATAAGGTTTATTCTCGTGAGGTACTCGTTAGCGGAGTAAACTCCGTTCAGGCTTTCGCCGGGGATATTCATAAAGCGCGGCAGACCCGCACCGCTCGCGACATAAATTGCGTCGTTGCCCATCTCGAAAAGTTCGTCAATGGTTAGAACCTTGCCGATAACCATATTTGTTTGTATATCAACGCCGATAGCCTTAAGATTGTCGATTTCCTTTTGAACGATTTCCTTGGGCAGACGGAACTGCGGAATACCGTAGCTCAAAACACCGCCTGCGACATGAAGCGCCTCATATACAGTTACCTTATAGCCGAGTTTCGCGAGGTCACCCGCGGCGGTAAGTCCGCTCGGACCCGCGCCTATGACAGCGACTTTGTGGCCGTTAGGCTCAGGTGGTACGGGAACTTCAGATGAATGCTCTCTGTGATAGTCCGCGACAAATCTTTCGAGCCTGCCTATACCGACACTCTCGCCCTTGATGCCTCTGACACACTTGCCCTCACACTGGTTTTCCTGTGGACATACGCGGCCGCAGACTGCGGGAAGCGCGCTTGAGGCGCCGATTATCTCATACGCGCCCTCCATATCCTCGTTCGCGACTCTCTCGATAAACGCCGGAATATCTATCGCAACGGGGCAGGCGGATCTGCACGGCTTTTTCGGGCAGTTAAGGCAGCGCTTTGCCTCCTCGACAGCCATCTCATATGTATAACCGAGAGCGACCTCGTCAAAATTGTTTCTTCTGACTTCAGGATCCTGAACAGGCATAGGACATTTTTTCGGATCCATGTTTCTCTTTACTGCCATAATTATTTTACCTCCTTGTTAAGCAGGTTACAGCTTTCTTCACGCTTACGCGCCTCAAACTCTCTGTACATCGCTCCGCGCTTCATCGCTTCGTCAAAGTCAACAAGATGACCGTCAAAGTCGGGTCCGTCAACACATGCAAACTTCGTTTCCCCGCCGACAGTAAGGCGGCATCCGCCGCACATACCCGTTCCGTCTATCATAATAGGGTTCATGCTGACGACAGTCTTTATATTATATTTTTTCGTGAGCTGCGCTACAAATTTCATCATAATGAGCGGACCGATTGCAATAACCTCGTCATACTCGTTGCCGTCCTTTATAAGCTCCTCGAGAGCATCGGTTACAAGGCCTTTTGTACCGTAGCTGCCGTCGTCCGTCATAACGCGGAGCTTTGCGCTGTACTTCTTAAATTCATTCTCAAGGATTACGAGATCCTTGTTTCGGAATCCGACAATGCTGTGAACCTCACAGCCGAGCCTGCTGAGCTTTTTAGCTATTGGAAATGCGATGGCGCAGCCTACGCCACCGCCGACAACGGCAACCTTTTTAAGACCGTCAGTCTGACTTGCGACGCCGAGAGGCCCGACAAAATCGTGCAGGCAATCCCCCTTTTCAAGAGTATCAAGTTCCATGGTTGAGCCGCCGACGATTTGATAAATGATAGTTACCGTACCCGCGTCTCTGTCAAAATCCGCGATGGTGAGGGGGACGCGTTCGCTGTCCTCTTTCGCGCGGAAGATGATAAATTGACCCGGCTCCGCTTTTTTCGCGATAAGCGGAGCAGAGATAACCATTTTTGCAACAGTCGGATTCAAATGTTCTTTTTCGACTATTTCAAACATAACTTTACATCCTTTCGCAGTATAAGGTATTGTTCTGATTAAAGCCGCTGATAATAAGGCTCATAATGCGTTATACATGGAAAGTTCTCCCCATTTAATAAATACAGTGGATAAATTTAAGGACTTTATAAAATACGAATAAAAATTTCCGCATTATACAGCCGCCGGGTTAAGCATAATCAGTTGCCTTTTATTATACACTATTACAGCTTTTTTGTCAAAAGACTGATTAAAAGGATTTTGTCAAGCGGGCGAGGTAAAATTAACTGTAAATTTCATTGTGGCATTTAATTTTGCAAAAGCTTGATATCATTGTAAACCTGCATCTTGAATTTTTAATAATCCTGTGATATAATTTTTCTGTTGTTTGGTATGTAGCGAATCCTGTGAGGTTAATTTAAAATAAGAGGTTGATAAAATGGATAATTACAGTGAACAGATTGTTGAGAAAAAGATAGCTCCCCAAAAGCTCATGTTTATCATTTTCTATCTTATATTTGTGGTTTTTTTCGTTGTTCTGACGTTGTACTTATCAAGTTTTTTTGATTGGTTGATTCCTGTCGCGCTGCTTGTGTTTGGCTTTGGCTGCTACGGCGCGTGGTATCTTATAGCAAACAGAAATATTGAGTACGAGTATATATGCGTTCAGGGCGAAATGACAGTTGACAAAATAATCGGAAAGCGTAAAAGAAAGAAAATGCTTAAATTTGATATTAAAAGCATCGAGGAGATGGGAAAATGGCTCGAGGTTTCAAAAAACTTTGACATAAAGCGTTTTAAAGATAATGTTTATCATGCTTCTATTTATGAGAGCAGTGAGCTTACATATTATGTAGTCATGCATGATATGGTTTCAAAGAATCATTGTCTGTTGTTTTTCTCACCGAATGAAAAAACCCTTGAAACAATGAAACCGTTCCTTAAACGAGAGATAAAAGCTAAACTGTTTAGTAAAAAATAATAATTAAGCCGCCTGATTTTAACGGGCGGCATATTTTATAGGGGGAAAAGCTATGAGAGTATTAACGGCAAAGCAAATGCGTGAGCTTGAACAGGCGGCGGCGGATAACGGCGCGACATATTCGGGATTGATGGAAAGAGCAGGGACAGCCGCCGCAAATTCTCTTATTAAGCATGGAGCTGTATCAGGATGCAAGGCTGCTGTTATTTGCGGCAGGGGCAATAATGGCGGCGACGGATATGTTATCGCGCGAGTGCTGCGCGACGCCGGAGTGCTTGTGAGCATAATAACACTCGGCGTTCCAAAAACAGAGGACGCCATGTTGAACGCTGAAAAGACTGCGGGTTTGGAAACGGTCGTTTTTTCTGATAGTCGGGAGCGTGCTTATGAGATTATTAATTCCGCGGATTTTACAGTTGACGCTGTTTACGGTATCGGCTTCCGAGGCGAGCTTGACGAAGAAGCTTCAGAACTCGCAAAGGCGGTTAATTCTTCCGGCGCGTTTGTTATGAGCGTTGACATTCCGAGCGGCGCGGGCTGTGATGACGGTTCTGTTTTGGGAGCCTGCTTTAATGCTGATCTGACAGTTACATTTACCGCGCTTAAGCCTGCGCATGTTCTGTATCCTTCAATGGACTATTGCGGCGATATAGAGGTAGCTGATGTTGGAATACCATACGAACTGATAAACAGCTTTGATTGTGTAATGGAAACTACCGATGAATTTCTCGGAAAACCGCTAATGCCCAAACGAAAAAAATCCTCAAACAAGGGTACTTTTGGAACTCTGCTTGCGATAGTCGGAAGCTATGGAATGGCCGGGGCAGCAATTATGTGCGGTAAAGCGGCGCAGAGGTCGGGTGTGGGCTTGGTAAATATGGCAATACCTAAATCAATTTATCCTATTGTCGCGGGAAAACTTATTGAAGCCGTCTACACGCCTCTCGATGAAAACGAAAACGGTATTATATCCGCGGGCTGCGTTGAGCGGATATTGAGCCTTGCGGAAAAATCCAACGCAACTCTGATAGGGTGCGGTTTGGGACATGATAAAGATACAGAAAAAATTACAGAAGAGCTCCTGAAAATCTCGACATCACCTGTAATTCTGGACGCTGACGGAATAAATTCCATAATCCCGCATATAGATTTATTAAGGACTTCAAAGGCTCCTGTTATACTTACGCCGCATCCGGGAGAAATGGCAAGGCTTATGAATTGTTCGGTAAGTGAGATACAGCATAACAGGGCAGATGTTGCTGTCGAATTTGCCAGGAAATACCATGTAATCCTTGTGCTTAAGGGTGCGAATACGTTAATATCCGATGGTAAAAGGCTGATTGTAAATATGAGCGGAAACGCCGGAATGGCTCGGGGAGGGAGCGGCGACGTCTTGGCGGGTATTATAGCTTCACTGGCGGCACAAGGGATAGATCCGTTCAGAGCAGCAGTGTGCGGCGTATATGTTCATGGACGTGCGGGCGACAGCGCTGCGGAAAAATTTTCTGCCGAAACTATGCTTCCTACTGATATTATTGATAAAATACGCTTTTAACACTGGGGATGGTTGTTTTTGCGAAGAATAATCTTCATGTCAATAGCCGCCGTTATACTGATTTTTTCTATAGCTTCATGTAATTCTAAGGCTCCTGAGATACCCGAACTTGTTACTGGCTTTTCGGGTGATGTTAATGTTGAAATGGGAGATACTAAAATCAAATGCAGTCTGTCACATACTGAAAAAGGTGTATCATCGGTGACTGTTTCCGACCCTGAGGGATTAAAGGGACTTTCATTTAAAAGACTTGGAGGCACATACGCTATATCGTATAATGAGCTTATCTGCGAAACTAAAACGTCCTTTTTACCCGACTCGTCATTCGCACAGGCGATAACTAACGCGCTTGATACCGCATCTGAGGAAAACGGTGCTGTCTATCAGAAATCCGAGGACGATTGTGCGGTTTTTACGGGAACGAGTGATTCGGGAGAATTTACGATTTATGCCGACATTGATACGGGCTATATCGAGAGGATAGATATGTCGGAGGTTAATATATCCGCAAAATTTTCAAATGTTAAAAAGCTTTGAAAGATGAAAAAATAAAGCTTGAAAATCAGAAATAAAATGTCATTCATCCCCCTTTTTTTGTTAGACTTTGTGGTATAATATACTGAAAGGAAGTCTGACAAAAGGGGGATTTCTATTTTAAAGGGAAAGCCGAATAAGCTGTGGCCGGCAGTCCCCGTCAAACGTTGACCGTGTTAATTTTATTTTGCGGTATTGACAGAATTACCATTGCGGAGTAAAATGTTATTACTGATTTTGTTCGGAGAAATATATATCATATGGAGGTTAATATTTGTGACATCAGAATTTAATAAGCAGGATTCGTCTCTCGGCGGGACTCGCGGCGACTATGCTCAGAAAAAAAGCAGAGGGATTGGTCGCGGTATGTCTCAACGCCAGTCCTCTTTTTCTGCATATGAGAGGAGACAGCAGAACAAGGCTGCTATGATAGAAAGTGCGGGTGAAAAATTATCAGGCAAAGCTATGACAGACAGTCGTGATGAGAGGCAGTACACCCGCCGTCTTTCACAGCAGACTCAGATGCCCTCACGCTATCAGATCAACAGCCAGAAGCAGGAGAGAAGAGGAGTTAAAAAGAGAACCTCATCTCAGACAAATGGACGTGGAAAAGACTATTCAACGCTGCCATCGGTTCGTGTTATGTTTTTGGGCGGCTTGAATGAAATAGGCAAGAATATAACGCTTTTTGAATGTGAGGGCGATATGTTTTTGCTCGACTGCGGAATGGCGTTTCCCGACGGCGACATGCTTGGTGTAGACTTGGTTTTGCCGGACTTTTCATATATCGAGAGAAATAAGGACAGGATAAAAGGAGTAGTACTGACCCACGGTCATGAGGACCATATCGGCGCGCTTCCGTATCTCCTGAAAAAGGTTAATCTACCCATATACGGAACAAGCCTTACGCTGGGGCTTGTAGGAAGCAAGCTGAAAGAGCACAATATTTACAGCAAAGCCAAGCTTAATATCGTTAAACCGGGACAGAGGATAAAATTGGGCTGTATGACTATAGAATTTATTCATGTTAATCACTCTATACCCGATGCTGTTGGAATCGCTATCCATACTCCTGCCGGTACTATTGTCCATACAGGCGACTTTAAAATAGACTGTACTCCGATAACCGGCGAAATGATCGACCTCGCGCGCTTTGGCGAGCTGGGGCACGAGGGAGTACTTGCCCTTATGGCGGATTCGACAAACGCCGAACGCGAAGGATATACCATGACGGAACAAAAGGTAGTGAACTCCTTTGAAATGCTTTTCCGTGAAGCGGAAAAAGAGAGAATTATAATAGCGACTTTTGCTTCAAATATAGGGAGAATAGAACAGATCATTAAATGTGCGGCCCGCCACGGCAGAAAGGTTGCGTTCTCGGGCAGAAGCATGATAAACTATATGACAATAGCGACAGAACTCGGTTATGTTGATATTCCCGAAAATGTTGTTATAGATATCGACCTTCTTAATAAATATCCTAAGGAAAAGATTGTGCTTATAACAACGGGCAGTCAGGGTGAACCTATGTCCGCTCTGTCAAGAATGGCTTATTCCGACCACAGAAAA
>CAYLOD010000060.1:0-11554 GCA_964385235.1 uncultured Clostridium sp. | reverse complement strand
GTAGGACGGTTTATAAGGAGATTCAGCATTGACGAACTTCCTCAGCTTTTTAATGTACTTATAGGAAATATGAGCATTGTCGGACCGCGTCCCGAAACACCATTTTTCGTAAAGGAATTTAAGAAGTCAATACCTCAGTATATGCTCAAGCATTATGTAAAGCCCGGCATGACAGGCTGGGCGCAGGTAAACGGTCTGCGCGGAGGAAACACCTCTATCGAGGAAAGAATAAAATACGATATGTATTATATAGAAAACTGGACACTGTCCTTTGATATAAAAATACTTTTCATGACGCTTACAAAAGGAATTTTTTCAAGAAACGGATTTTAACCTGGAGGAATTATATGCTGATTTATCATCTTAATAACATTTTGATATTGATTTGGGCCGTGATATTTTGCTTTAGAAAGCCTTCCAAAAAGAAAAATCTTATTTTTATAATACTTGCCTTTTCACAGCTTCTCGCTATTTCCATTTTCCGCTACAAAATAGGCTATGACTACAATATGTACGCTGTAGGGGAATTTAATATGCAGATGGACGGCTTTGGAACACTTCAGTATAAGGACTGGGAGATAGGCTTTGTTCTGCTTACCAAGGTATTAGGGCTTTTTTTACCAAACTTCTATTACTATATGGCTTTCTTTGCCGTCATATCAATCGTACCCGCCGCGATATTTATTTATAAAAACTCCAAGATGCCGTGGGTATCAACGATATTATATGTCAATACATTTATATTTTTTATGACAATGAACTTTATACGTCAGGCTGTTGCCTTGTCACTGGTCATGCTGTCATGGCACTTCATAAAGAAAAAGCAGTTTTTCAAGTTTCTGGTAATAATTTTGTTCGCGTCCCTTTTCCATCAGACAGTACTCATTATGATACCCATTTACTTCCTCGTCAAAATGAAGATAAGGCCGCAGGGCATGATAATATATGCTTATTTTCTGCTTATTTTCTATATCTCATCAACGGACCTCATCAATATTCTCACCAAGTTCCTGCACGAGGAGTATAACCGCTCCATATTCGTCACGGAAGGCATATCGCTTGTATATGCCCTTCTGCCGACAGCGATAGCCATAATAGCCTTTCTGCTGTCTAAATACACAATCAATATGAATGATGAAAATAAATACCTGATAAACATGACGATCATCACAGGATTATTCTTTATAACCGCGATAAGACACGGTATAATCGAGAGACTTTCGTATTATACGCTTATATTCACCATACTGCTTGTCCCCGAAATATATTTGTCCATAAAGGAAAAAGGCTTCTGTATAACCGAAAAAGGCGCAAAAAAGCTTGCCCAAAGTTCCGAAAAGAAAAAACAAATAACCGCTGCGATTTTTCTTATAACGACTTTAGGCGTTTCGTATTTCTCTTTCTTCTACGGATTGAGCGAAAACGCTCACGGAGTAGTCCCATATTCCACTTGGCTTAGTGCTTGATAAAAGCACTTTGTATAAAATCGCACTATATTTTGTTCTTAGTTTGTAAAATCGCATAAAAAAAAAACAAAATTTACTATTGACATGACTATATAATTTGTGGTATTATGTCAGTGTCAAAAGCATAATAAATATATTTTATAGGAGGATGTCAAATGAACATTTCTAAGCGTGTTTTAACCGCAGTTGCCGCTGCGACAGCAGTCGCAACATTATCCGCTGCAGCAGTCGGTGCAATAGGTCTCGGCTTCTCTGAGGGCGACATAGTAGAGTCTAATTCTACTCAGGTAACAGAAGATGCAGATACAAGTGTTGAACTTTCTGACGCAACTGTTACTGTCACAGTTCCTGCGGGAACATTTGACGTTGATTGGGTTGACTTCCACGTTGACGTAATTGAGAATGCCGATGTCGCTTCAGCTCTTGAAAGTTTAAAGTCTGATACAGTTGCCATCACTGCTTCAAAAGTTCTCGATCTTTACTTCACAGACCATGCAACAGGCGATGTTATCGACGTAACAGACAAGGGCATTGTCGTATCTATTAAGACTACCGACCAATATAACACACTCTATTATTATAACCCTGAAACAAAGGCTCTTGAAGATGTAAACGCTTCTTTCTCAGATAACGTCGTAACATTCACAGCTCCTCATTTATCAACATACGTTCTCGCTGAGATCGAAGACAACGGCACACCCGCTCCCAACCCCAGCACCCCCGACGGAAGCACATCTGCTCCTGAAGGCAAGCCCGGTAACAACGGCGTACTTACAGGCGACAATTCCGCAATGCTTATCGTTATAGTAAGTGCAGTAGCAGTCGCAGCTCTCGCTACTGTTGTAGTTGCTACCAAAGCCAAAAAGTCATCTAAATAATTAAATTTAAAATTTATTATGTCTTTTGGACAACGGACCGTTTCGGCGGTCCGTTGTTTTTTTTGCCTGTTTTAAGTTCCGGCTTTGACTATGAAGATTAACAGGTCAAGCTTTAAAAATATGTCTTACGAGTAAATATCCCGCCAAGAGCGGCTCACAACAAAACGGCGCAGCCCTTTATATCAGGGCTGTGCCGTTTTTCCTGAACCGCAACCGAACAGAGGGTGCGGGTATTTAGTCTTTAATAATTTTAATTACTAAGATAAATTGCTGTCCGAAGCTTTTGGCGGAAGCGCCTGTGTCGTAGACAACCTGAAATATGTGCCGAGATATTCCTTAGCTATTTTGGTAAGTGCTATCATTGCGGCACGACGAATCTGAGGGTTAGGCGAAAGCGTGTGAATCAAAAGCTTGAAGAAAAGCTGAGGACTGTAATACATCGGCTGAAGATTCTCCATTGTTTATCAACTCCTTTCTGAATACTATATATATAAACTTTCTTGAAATCTTATGAAAAAAAGGAAATATTATACAAAATCACTAAAACGTAATAAATGTCAAATCTCATATATAACATTAAGCCCGAGGGAATTTGCCCTCCTGATGGCAATCTGCATAGATCTGTCATAAATCTGTGACGGAAAATGACAATCCGAACCGACAAGCACCTTTAAGCCCGCGTCCCTGACCATGCTCCAAAACTTGGGATGAGGATACGGATCTCTTATCCCGTCGGGAAATTCAATCTTTCCGCGCCGTATGCCGTTGGCGTTGTATTCAACGGGAATATCCGCTTGAACCGCCGCGTCAACTATTATTTCACACGCGCGGTCGCAGTTTTTATCCCACGCGAAATAGTTTAAAAACATTATATCGGGATGAGCCAAAAACGCGAAATATTCGGTTTTCAGCGCTTCGGATATGGCTTTCGCATAGAGAATATATTCCTCTGTGCTTTCCGCAGAAAAAATATTTGAAAATCTGCCGTTTACATTGAAGAAATGTTCGCCTAAAGCAAGATAATCAAGCTTCAGGTCATTCAGAAGATATTCGTAATAATCGGTATACTTCGGGAGATATTCTATCTCAAGGCCTGACAAAACGCGCATTTTCCCCGCGTAGCGCTCGCGCTCCGCACGCACCGCTTCAACATATTCGGGAAGTTCCGCATACTGCATACGATAGCCGTAATCGGTATCACGAAAAGGCGCATGGTCGGAAAACCCGAGAATATCGAGTCCTTTTTCAAACGCCTCGGCGGCGTATTCGGCTTCTGTACCGTCGGCGTGACAGCATCTTCTTGTATGTGTGTGAAAATTGCTTTTCAAAATTTTTTCCCGCTTTCCGATAACCCGATATTTGCCGCACATTCATTAACGCGCACAGCTCCCTATATGTCATGCAAAAACGTACTCTCTGTGTTCCGTCAGAGCTGAGAATACCAAAAAATTCGGGTATGGCTGTCAGTCTTTCCTGTAGCCGTCAGGATTGTTCTTTTGAAAGCGCCATGTATCCTCGCACATTTTATAGAGGTCACGCTCCGCCTTCCAGCCGAGTATCTCATTAGCTTTCTTCGGGTTGGCATAGAAAGCGGGAAGATCGCCGGGACGCCTTTCCCCTATTCTGTATTTTACCTTTTGACCTGTAGCCTCCTCAAAGGTTTTGATTATATCGAGTACGCTGTAGCCTGTACCTGTGCCGATGTTGTACGCGTCGATGCCGTGCGGGTCGGCTTTCAGCTTGTTGAGAGCGCACAGGTGCGCTTTCGCGAGATCTACGACATGAATATAATCCCTTATGCAGGTCCCGTCCTCGGTATCATAATCGCCGCCGAAAACGGTGAGCTGCGGCAGCTTGCCTATGGCAACTCTCGAAATATACGGCATGAGGTTGTTCGGGATACCGTTGGGATCCTCTCCTATAAGTCCGCTCTCGTGCGCGCCTATCGGATTGAAATAGCGCAGAAGCGAAATGCTCCATTCATTATCCGAGGTATAAACATCACCGAGTATCTGCTCGATAAAGTGCTTTGTACGGCCGTAGGGATTGCTTACATCGCCTGTCGTCATGCTCTCCTCATAAGGAATCGGATTGTTGCCGTAAACAGTCGCGGAGGAGCTGAAAACAATGCTCTTGCAGTTAAATTTCTTCATAACATCGAGAAGCGTTACCGTACCCGAAATATTGTTGTCATAATACATCAACGGCTCTCTTGTCGATTCTCCGACAGCTTTCAGCCCCGCAAAGTGAATAACAGCCTCTATTGAATTTTCTGAGAAGATTCTCTCCAGTCCGTCCCTGTCCCTTATGTCGCAGTCATAGCCCTTGAGGTCTTTCCCTGTTATTTGTTTTATTCTCTCAAGCACCTCGGGTACGGAATTGCAGTAATTATCACACACTACTGCCTCATATCCATTGTTCAAAAGCTCAACGCAGGTATGACTTCCTATATATCCCGCTCCGCCTGTCACTAAAATAGCCATTTGTATACTTCCTTTATCTGATAAATTTTCAATAAGAGGCTTACCCTCCGGGCTCCGTACCTCCGGGCTCCGTCCCGTTGGGCCCCGTCCCGTTGGGCTCCGTCCCGTTGGGCCCCGTCATTATAAATTCATTATTTGAATTTTATTTATTTTGTATAGTATACATCATAACACGCTGTTTGTCAAACAAAGCAAGACGAAAAATCTACTCAGCAAATCAGTTTTTCCCTCAATATCATAAGAAGCTTTTTTTCCCGACGGGAAACCTGAACCTGTGTCATTCCAAGCGCCTTTGCTGTTTCCGACTGCGTTTTATTTTCAAAAAAACGCATTATTATCAGCTTTCTGTCACGAGGTTCAAGACATTTTATCTCTTTATGCAGGGATATTATCTCCGTCAGCTTTTCGTCGGGCGCGTCAACGGGAATATCGAGCTGACCCGAGCCGTTCTCGTCCTCAGACGTCAGCGATATGGGCAGTTTCGAAGCGTTAAGCGCCTCCGCCGCCAGCTCGGGCTCGACGTCAAGAGCCTTCGCGAGTTCCGACAACTGAGGCTCTCTGCCGTTTTCCTCAGTAAAGCGGGCAGCCTCGCGCGTGGCTTTAAGCGAAAGCTCTTTCAGGCTCCGTGAAATTTTTACCGCGCCGCCGTCCCTGAACAACCCTCTGATCTCTCCCAGAATAACCGGAACAGCATATGTCGAGAGCTTCAGTCCACGGCTTTCGTCAAAGTTGTCTACCGCCTTGATAAGCCCAATACAGCCCGCCTGAAACAGATCGTCATACTCTATGCCCTTTCCGCGGAATCGTTTCGCGCAGGAATGAACAAGCCCCAGATTTTCACTTATAGCCTTATCCCTGTCATACATCTTTAATACGGCTCATAAGCCGCTTTTCGAGAGTTACGGTAGTTCCCCTGCCCTCCTTTGAAGTGACCTTTACCTTGTCGGTAAAGCTCTGCATTACCGCGAATCCGAGACCCGCTCTCTCCTCACCGCCTGTTGTAAAGAGAGGCTCCATAGCCTGCTTGACATTATTTATGCCGCAGCCCTTATCGCGGACTTTTATCACCACCATCGCTCCCTCGTATATTCTCACATTTATGTATATCAGCCCGACGCTTTCTTTGTACGCGTGAACTATACAGTTTGTGACAGCCTCCGAAACGGCGGTTTTAATATCGGTTATCTCGCCTATCGTAGGGTCGAGCTGAGATATAAAGGACGCTACAGCCGCCCTCGCGAAACCCTCGTTGGAGGAACGGCTTTCAAACGTCATGCTCATTTCATTTTTTAACTTCATTCTTTTCACTTCCTTCGGAAAACAGATTTAACGCGGAAAGCCCGGAAAGCTCTACCATTCTTTCCATGCTTTTTGGGATATTCAGCACGCGAACCTCTCCGCCGAGCAGCTTCATTGTCCTGTATCTGCCCATTATAAGTCCTATGCCGGAGCTGTCCATAAACGTTACTCCGCCGAAATCAAGGTACAAGATCGACGGCTTATTCTTTTCCGCCGCGGAGTCGATCATTTCACGCATGATCCTCGCGCGGTGATGATCGATCTCTCCGTACAGCTTAGCGGTCATTTCACCATGATCGGTGATGATTTTCACATCCATTATTTTTCATTCCTTCCACGGATTGATGATTTTAAAGAGGCTTACTGTCCCTGATAAAAGTTCCTCCTTAAAATCCCGATATAATAATAAACTCTTTGACATAAGAATTACGGCGAAAAAAGTTTACCGTTAAATTATTTTCGGCAAAACAAAAAGCAGCGGAAAATTCCGCTGCTTTTCAAATTAAAATATTTACCGCGTTACAGCTTCGGAGTAAATTCCGAATACTCGCTCATATCAAGCTGAACAATGCTGTGGCTTGTTCTCCGCCTGCTCGCCGGCGGGAGCTGCTTATAATCTCCGTAAAGATAAGTCAGGTACTTGTCATACTCCTTTGGTATAGGGAAGTCATGACCTTTAATATTTACATATATCACTTCGTCAAGATAATACTTTGGGAACGCGCCGTTCCGTATATTCCTGCCCATACCATCGTAGAGGTACTTGGCATTCTTTTTGTGCTTGAACAGCTTGAATATTTTGTATTGTATCCACTCTGATAATCTAATCGGAAAAATGACCTTAAGAATGTTTGCGACAAAGGATTGAAATTTCTTCTTATTGTCGATTTTGCGCTTGTTCCATTTATTAAATATCATAGAACGAATGAGCAGCGTAAACTGTACATGAAGCGTTTGCCCGATATGTGAATCAGCCGTTTTGTCGTGCGCGAAAATATCAAAAGCCATGCCGTTGTTCATACCCTCGTGCGTTTTTGAAAACTTAGTCGCAAACATGGTGCTGTCGATTCTTATCTTGGCAAATGGATAGTGGCAGTATTTATCCGTTTTGGAAGTTTGAAGCGTCAAGCCATTTGGCAGTTCATTCTGAGCTACCTCGAGAAATTTGTCATAGTCCTCGCGGAGCATCATAATGTCAGCGTCGTCGTCCCAAGGTATAAAGCCTCCGTGCCTTACCGCGCCGAGAAGCGTGCCGCCGCCGAGGAAATACTTTATATTGTGCTTTCTGCAGATCCTGTCAACCTCAAGCAGATACCCGAAAAGCACGTCCTGTATATCGGTCATTTTGCCCTCATGCGAGTCATCATAGCCGAACGGCTCGTCGGACTGTCTGCTTTTGATACAGAGCTGTACAGCCTCGCTCATGTCAAACTGCGGCTCATAGCCCGCGTTGACGGCCATAGCGTCATTCATGGCAGCGCCGTAATCAGGGTCGTCCTCACACGGTATGAGTTCGATTTTTGTCAAATCCGGGAAAATATCATATATCAGGCTTGAAAGCATACCGGTTGACAGCGTCGCGTTTTTACTCAGTATGTTGTAAATTCTGTTTTCGCGGAAAACAAAAAACGCGTGAAGCAAACCATAAAACAAATCATTCAGATATGTGAACGAATATTTTTTGCGGGAATTGGGCAGACTTATGCTTTCTCCCCTTGACACAGCGTCAAAAATCCCGTCCGTAAAGTTTTTCGGTATATCCGCACCCGCGCCGAGCAGGATTCCCGAACGCAGAATGACGGTCTTTAACCCGTACTGCTTCGCGTATAAGGAAAAATATGCCTCGACAGCCGCGACAGTCGTCTGAACCATATTGCCTTTATTCGCAAACGGTATAAAGCCCGCCTCGTTTTCCGAAATAACTACGCCTCTGCCGGTCTTTCCGTATATTCTGTAATCCGAAAGCAATATAAACCTCCCGCCGCAGCAGGAAGCGGCTGAAGCCGTGCGGGAAATATTGTGCGTTATTCTGCAATATTCCGCGGAAGTACCCGAAAGCTCCATACCGCACACGCCGGTAGAAATGACATAATCGCATACTTTTAAGCTCTCATGCGGTAATATTGAAAAATCCTCTCTGTCGGCAAATTTATCCGATATTTCGCTGCCCTCGCCGAGCATGACGACCTTAACCGAAATGTGCTTGTCGTCATTGAGAGCAAGAAGATTAAGGCACACGGCGACTTTCATAAATACCGACTCGCCGTCAACGGCCACGACCCTGCCTGTCAGCTTTTCATACGGAAAGTCCTCGACGCCTGTCATTGAGAGAGCATAATCCCGTACATATTCTCCTGATAATTCAGATATATTCATTCGGAAACTCCGCTCCTCGTCTTAAACTTCATCAATGTGCCGCCTATCCCCTGTTCAAGAGTAAGTGAGCCCTTAAGCCCAAGCTCTGAAAGCTTTGTACCGTCAAGAATACGGCACTGTGTCATATAGGAGCTTTCCTCAGCTTCTCCGAACGGCGGAGTATGTTCGCACAGCTTATTCGCAATATTTGATATTTCACGAAACGTTGTGACATTATTATCAAAGGCTATATTATAAGTTTCTCTGTTCTCTCCGTTCAGGAGCAGAAAAAGAAGCGCTCTGATACAATCTGTAATATATATGACGCTGATTTTCTCATCGGGAAGCGGCGGCAGATATGTGTGTCCCTTAACCGAGGCCGCTATTATCCTGCATATTTCAGCGCAGATTTCCGAACTGCCGGAGGGAATGTCATTATCTGCAGCACAAAATCCGTAAACCGCCGGGGTACGGGCAAAAGTAACCGATATATCCTTTTCCTTTGAAAGGCTGTGCGCGAGTGTTTCTCCGAAACGAGCCGAAAGCCCGGCAAGGTTTTCACAATTATTAGGAGAAATATATCCGACATCACTTTCCTTTACCGGCTTGAATCCGTTATGAACAGCGCCGTAAACCTCAAAAGGAGATACGAACAGCACCCTTGCGCCCTTTTTAAACGCGAGCGTCATTACCGAGGAAACGAGCATCTTATCCCTTTCAAGTGCTGAACCGGGGATCTCATTAAGCCTTGACGCGTCATTTGACGACAGATATATTATATAATCAATACTTCTTTTAGATATTACGTCAAAGCCCTTAAAAAAATCCTCAATCACCGTGAGATCATCTCTGCCGTACTGTTTTATACCGTGCCCGACGGAAATAACGCTTATATTATCCGAGTATCTATCGTTCCTAAAGAGCATTGTCAGTGTGAGAAACTCATTTATGCGGTAAGAATCACCGATAACAAGGACCGTTTTATCCTTTAGTCCGGCAAAGCCTGAATCGGCGTTTGAAATATATTTCAGCTCCTCAAGCAAAAAGCTGTTATTGCCGCCGCCAAGCAATTCTCCAATTTTAATCATAATCACATCTCCCTGTGTTACAATACGTCGGGAAGTCTTTTTCTGAGCCTTTTGAAATTGAATATACCGAGAAATACTATTATCGCAAATTCGGCAAAAAATATAAGTGTTTCGGGAGTATTGTCAAAAAGCGGCGCTCCGGTCAGAAATGCTTTTCTGTAGCCGTTGACAAAATAATTTATAGGATTAAAGTACATTAACTTTCTGAGCCATTCAAATTCTACGTTGTAGGAGTTATATATAATGCCCGACAGCCAGAAAAAGCCCGTAATAAACGAAACTATCATATTTTCAAAATCTCGGCTGAATGCGCACATCGGAGCGGTAGACCATGAAAGCGCAAGAAAGAAAAAGAACATCAGAGGACAATAGTAAAAAAATTCAAGGTTTGACCACATAGGCTGATATCCTGAAATGAGTAGATAAATATACATTAACGCCACTAAAAAGAAGTGAACAAACAGCTTTGACAGCGTTACATACGTCATTATCGTAGAAACAGGGAACGATACCTTGGTTACAAACTGACTGTTCGCGCGAATCGACTTTGCGCCCTGGAGTATAGCGTCCTGTATGAAAAACCACGGGACAAAACCCACCATGAGAAATATAAAATACGGAGTGCCGTCGCCAAGCTCATCACGGGCAGCGCCGCCCCTGACTCCGATAGCAAAAGCAAACCAATAGACAAAAAGTGTAAATATGGGCTTAACAGCAGCCCAAAGCGGACCTATAACCGCTCCTTTATATGTTTTAATAAGTTCATTTTTAGCCAAAATAAAAATTTGTTTTCCGAAATGCTTATGCTCGCTCCAAATTCCTTCCAAATTTTGCACCGCCTTAAAATATTTATCTTTAATAGATGTAAACATTACCTGCCTTTATTATTCTATTATTTTTTGGAAATTTGTCAATATAGTATATTAACAAATTAAGCGCTGACATCAGCGAAAAATATATAATCTAAAACCGAAAAAAAGCACTTGGACGCTTTAGTATGATAACATAATTTATTTTTCTTGATTTTTCACATAAAAAATGTTATATTTAATTTATACACAGTGTGCAAACAACCACTTACTATTTTTGGAGGCGAATACCATGAAATGCCCGTTTTGTACATATCCAGAGAGCAAGGTCATTGATTCAAGACCTACAGACGAGGGCGAGAGAATCCGCAGACGCCGTGAATGTCTGAAATGCGGCAAACGCTTTACAACATATGAGGTTGTAGAAACGCTTCCGATAGTTGTTGTTAAAAGCGACAGCTCCCGTGAGCCGTTTAACGGGGACAAGCTTCTCAACGGTCTTGTGCGCGCGTGCGCCAACCGCCCCGTATCAATAGAAACTCTGCAGGCAATAGTTGACGACATTGAAGCCAAGCTGCAAAACAGCCTCGATCGTGAGGTAAGCTCAAAATATATAGGAGAGCTGGCAATGGAAAACCTAAAAAAGGTAGATGAGGTTTCATATGTCCGCTTTGCTTCTGTTTACAGACAATTTAAAGATATAAATTCCTTTATGGAGGAGCTTTCAAAGCTCTTGAGCGAGAAATAAGCAAAGCTTATAAGGCTTTTGACGGGTATTCCGTGCAAACGGAATACTCTCTTTTTTTATGCCGGTATAAAATAAATACGGCAGATTTAAAGCAGAAAAAGTATAAGGATATTATAATCAGCGCAGAAAAAATGCGGGATATACCTGTTAATGTATGTGACGGCAATTCATTTATTGAAAAATATCGGAGAAAACAAGTATTAAGCAAATTTTCAGAGCAAACTTCAAATCTGTACCGCTATGGGATTTACTTGGGGAATTTGCCGAAACTTACTCTTGACAAATCCTTTTTATCAAGGCTTGACAAAATAAATTTTTTCTGTTATTATGTGCTAGTATCAAAGTTTATACGCAGGTATGGCGGAATTGGCAGACGCGCATGGTTCAGGTCCATGAGAAAGCAATTTCATGCAGGTTCAAGTCCTGTT
>CAYLOD010000059.1:0-11596 GCA_964385235.1 uncultured Clostridium sp. | reverse complement strand
CCTATATAATCCGTATACTGAATTTCTTTCTTTTCATCTACAGATTTGTTATAATCCGCTATCGCGTCGATGATAACATCTTTATTCTCAAATGAGGAGGCATAAAGGTTTATAGTTTCCGGATCGTCAAGCTCTACATATCCGAGCTCTGAAAGATTATCCTCATAGCTCGATTCTGAGAACTCCATTATCTCGTCGTGATAAACTGCCGCCCGCTCAGTCGTAAGCGTCTTCAGGAAATTCTGAAGTCCCGCAAGAAGCTCCTGAGGCTTCATTCCCGCCATTTGTGACTGGACCTTTTGCTTATACTGTGCTTTGATCTGTTCGGCAGTCATTTGAGTAAAGGCGTCGGTTATTTCCTCATCACTCATATTTGAAATATATGAGGTGACTTCGTCCCGTGACATTCCCATCTGCTGTGACAGAGCTTCGGTCATGGATTTCTCCATATCCTCGCGCTTAATGCCCTTTATCGCGTTGGCGGTAGAAGCTTCCAGCTCCTCGTCCGAGGGAATGCTCATAATTTGTATATATGCGGCAGCCTTTTTGCTGTTGTCCAGCGAATCAATATAATCGCGAAATTCCTTTTCTTTTTCCGCGTCTGTCAGGTTGCCGTTAGCCTCTTTGAACGGCAATCCCGTAAATATATCAGTGGATTTGTTCTTTTGCTGCGCTTTGATTGCGTCCGACTCCTTGCCGTGCTCAATGACATATTTGGTAAGGTCGCTTGTATATCCTATTGAACCCGAAAGCATGGCCGCTTCGCTGTCTTCATTCGGACGAATAATGCCCGTTACCTTAAGCGGAATAGCGTTGTCGTACAAGTACTTAAGTCCTGTATCGGTATCGCGCAGATCTCTGTACAGATCCGCATTTTCGTCATAGCTGAAGCAGTCGGAATTTAAAACTGTGCGAAATTCCATGCCGCAGATTTCCTTATAAGTCCATTTAGATGATTCCTTTTTTTCGAGCTTTGTGTGGTTGATAGCGGCGTCAACAATTTTGCCCATTTCTTCCTCTGATTTAAGACCGAGAGCGTAAAGCGTCGTATCATCTATCTCATTGTTTTCGTCCAGTACGATGACTATCTGATTATATGCCGACGGCCATGTGCCGTATACGACATCATACTGCTTTTTCAGCAAATCGTTGACAGGGTTGCCGTTATCTCCGGGAAGCATTTCCTGCCAAACATTAACAGATGTGCCTCCCATATTGCTTGACATGGTATTCACAAGAGATGAATTTACTATGGAAGAGTTTTCACCCATTTCCATCATTGAAGACATATCAACATTCATATATTTCAACATCAGGTATTGCAAAAGCTGCTTAGCATCGGAGGGAATGATCTTGCCGTCTACGTTTTCCGTAAATACCTGCAAGTCAAGGTCATAGCTGTATTGAATACCGTTGAGTGCCTCATTAAGACTTGAGTCACTGTCGGCATACTCGTTTTCGATATAATTTTTAAAGGACCTCAAGTCGTTTTGCGTTGTATCCAGATCGTTAATGGTTTCCACAATATCAAACATTGATGAATGCTCGTAGACAGCGTCCTTTTTGTGGGATATGTTTTCACTCGCCTTGCTCATAAAGGTCTCCATTATTGATGTGAGGTCGGTATGGGTTTTTTCTATAGTCAGGGGATACGACGACAGGGTATTCTCCTGTACATCATTAATATATACCGTGAAGCCCTGCGATACTGCATATATCAGGGCGATTCCGATAATACCGATGCTTCCCGCAAACGACGTAAGGGCGGTTCGTCCCTTTTTCGTTATAAGATTTCTTAAAGACAGCATAAAGGATGTACCAAAGGACATTGACGGTTTCTTTTTCTTTTGCTTATCTTCCTGCTGTTCCTTATCCTTTTTATGTTCCTCTTTAATTTCCTGTTCGCTCAGCGGCGCTGTATCGTCGATTATTTCGCCGTCAAGCATACTGATTATTCTTGAGGAATACTTTTTGGCCAGATTGGGATTGTGCGTTACCATGATAACGAGCCGGTCAGCAGCTATTTCCTTTAAAATATCCATCACCTGAATACTCGTCTTGGTATCGAGTGCGCCTGTCGGCTCATCCGCAAGAATAATATCGGGATTGTTTACAAGCGCTCTTGCAATAGCGACACGCTGCATCTGCCCGCCGGACATTTCACTCGGTTTTTTGTGAAGCTGATTGCCCAAGCCGACATCTTCAAGCGCCTTAATGGCTCTTTTCCTGCGCTCCGACTTAGAAACACCCGATAACGTGAGAGCAATCTCCACATTTTGTAATACGGTCTGATGAGGTATCAGGTTGTAACTTTGAAATACAAAGCCTATAGAATGGTTTCTGTACGCGTCCCAATCACGGTCACGAAATTCCTTTGTTGATATTCCGTTGATTATCAGGTCGCCGCTTGTATATTTGTCAAGACCGCCTATAATATTAAGCATAGTTGTTTTTCCGCAGCCGGAAGGACCGAGTATAGAAACAAATTCGCTGCGGCGGAATTTGAGGCTGATTCCCTTTAAAGCGTGCACGGTGTTTTCTCCTGCGGCGTAATCCTTCTTAATGTCATATAATTCTAACATTTTGATTATACCTCCCGTAAAACAATTTGAGCAGCTTAACGCTGCCCGGGTATAAATATTTTAATCTTAGCTGTAAGTAAAATTATGTAAAAACAGGGGAGAAGCTATTTGCTGTCCGTATCCGATGATTCCTCCCGCGGCGTTTGCTCTTGTGATGTTTGCTCGTGCGGGGGCAGGTCGTCATTACCTTCGTCGGGATATTCAATAATAGGAGTGACACTTGCGGTTTCCTTGACAGAATCATTATCAATCGGAATATTATTTTTTTTATAAAATTCATTTTTTATTTTCGTAAGAGCGTCTAAGTTTGTACAAAGGCGCTTATATATAACGTCAAGTCTGTCGTCAAGTGTCAGAGTGCCGACCTTTATGTCACGTCTTAGCCATGTGATGTCATCACGGAACAGGTTGATTTCCTTTTCAATGCTGTCGATAAGGTTTACGGCATCCATAGCCTTAACCTGAGCTTCATCAATAACTCCGAGAGCGCGGGCCTCAGCTTTCATCTTAATGTTTGTAAGACTTTCCTGCAGCTCGTCGTAACGCTTAGCTTTGATCACAAGCATATCATACTTTTCCTGTAGCTCATGCTTTTCATTAAGCCTGAGATGCAGCTCAGCCTCATATGTTTCAATATCGTTCTGTCTTTGCGCCGAAACATCCGCTAACTGCATTTGAACGGACTGCAACGATTCATAAAGGGCGTTTCTTGCGGCAGTCATTTCAATTAAAGCGATGCTTTTATCGGAAAGCTCAAGCTCAGCCTCGTGTAAACGTTCCTTTAACTGTTTGATTTCTGCCTCAAGATTTGAACCTTGCTCCGGAATTTGATTTTTTGTTTCTTCCATGGATTATCACCTCGAAAATAAATTAAAACTATTTTTTCAATTATAGGCTTGCCCCGTCATAGAGTGTGGCTTCTGCCCAAGAGGCGGGGCGGGATTCAGCGTGAAACATATTGTTATAAAATCTATTGACTTTTGTCTGAAATAATAATATTCCTCAGCGCGTTCACCGCGATTTTTGCGGCACTTTCCGTATTAAAATTTTCAGATTCGTCACCATTACGTTTTTTACGTTCTTGGTTCCAAATTGCAAGAAGAACTGAGCCGGCTCTTATCCCTCGTACAGCAGATACTGTAAACAGCGCCGCCGTCTCCATTTCGGAGGCAAGAACACCGCATTTTATAAATGCCTCCCATTTGTTTTCAAGCTCATTGGCTACAGGCATAGAGGAGGGGATGTGCTGACCATAGAAAGAGTCCTTGCTGTGAATAATTCCCGTGTGAAATTTTGCGCCAAAGTCTTTTGATGCGCTGACCAGAGCGGATACTATGGAGAAGTCTGCTGCCGCGGGAAATTCAGGCGGAGCATATTCCTCAGAGGTACCCTCGGCTCTTACCGCGGCTGTCGCTATAATGATATCGCCCGAATGAATGTTATCCTGCATACCCCCGCACGTTCCCACCCTTATGATCGTATTAACGCCGAGCATATGGAGCTCCTCAAGGGCGATCGCCGCGGAGGGACCTCCGATTCCCGTAGATGTTACTAAAACGTTTTCTCCCCGAAGCTCGCCGATATATGTTGTAAACTCTCTGTTTTTCGCAAGAAACCGCGCGTTGTCAAGATATGACGCTATAAGCGATACACGTCCGGGATCACCCGGAAGGACAGCGTATTTTGCATTGACCGCAGAAGGTATATTTAAATGAAAAAGCTTTTCCTCGTTCATAAATCAGCCTCCAAGGTATTGATAATATTACAGCATTAAAACATATCCTTCTTTTTAAGGATAATATATGCTATAAACATCATGACCGCCGATAGAAGAATCGGGAACCACCAGAACTGGTCAAATGGAAGACCGCCCTCAATGTTCATACCGTAAAGACCCGAAATGACAGTGGGTATTGATACAATAAGCGTGAGGGAAGCCAAAACTTTCATAACCATATTTAGGTTGTTGCTTATTATTGAAGCAAAGGTATCCATTTTGCCTGACATAATATTGAGGTGTATACCTACCATCTCGATAGCCTGTTTAATTTCTATCAAAACGTCCTCGAGCAGATCCTGATCGTCCTCATACAGCTTGATATGTCGTCCGCGCATCAGCTTTTCAAGAGTGATTTCGTCAGCCTTGAGCGAAGACGAAAAATAAACCAGTGACTTTTGAATTTCAAAAAGCTGCATAATTTCCTTATTTCGCATGGCTTTTTTCATCTTTTGTTCAACGTGTTCACTTATTTTATCGATTTGCTTAAGATATTGCAGGTACTTGGCAGCAACTCTCAGCATTATATGGAAAACAAATTGGGTTTTGTAGTTTGTGAGGACATCCTTTACAACACCCTCTGAAAATTCGCTTAGTATAGGGTTGTCCCTTATTGATACGGTAATAACGTTTTTTTCAGTGATCATAATACCGATAGGCATTGTTGTATAGCGTATGCTCGTATCAAATTTTTCAACGGCGGGAATATCTATGATGATCAAAGTGACTCCGTTCTCATGGTCTATATGGGAGCTTTCCTCCTCATCGAGCGAGGCACGGAAAAAATCCGGCTCGATGCTGAAGTCCTTGATTAGGCTTGCGACCTCCTCGCCGTCGGGCTCGACACAATTTATCCAGCAGCCGGGTTCATATTCCTCAATCTCCTGTATCCTGCCGTTAATGGTTTTATAGTAGTTAATCATTTTAAGCGCACTTCCTTACAAAAGCAAATCAGAGCGCAAAAAAAGAGATATTATGCGCTCTGTATAGATTTAAAATCCGTTTTCGCACAACAGACGGGTCTGAGCTC
Organism: uncultured Clostridium sp.; assembly: GCA_964385235.1. GTDB lineage: Bacteria > Bacillota > Clostridia > Oscillospirales > Acutalibacteraceae > Pseudoruminococcus. The sequence continues at coordinate 6,207 of CAYLOD010000059.1, read as the reverse complement.
ATAATATCCGCACCTTTCTTAAAAATTTTATAACCCAGGCAATATGTTCCCCGCGTGTCCCGCCTCTTAGGCAGAAGCCGCATTAAATGACAGGACAAGCACTTTATTGAAACAGCTTTTAAACGGTTCTTAAATTATTATACCAATAAAAGGAGTTAAAAGCAATATAGTTTTTAAAATTTGATAATTCATTTGATATTGCAAATTTTTATAAAAAATGATATATTTTATTCACCTCAATTCAATAGGGGGACCTGCCCCGCCATTATATACAAGGGTGTGTATTATAATGTCATTATTAGCTGTCGAGTCCTTGAATATGGGATTCGGTGATGACGACCTTTTCTTAAATATGTCATTTGAAGTTCAGCCCGGGGACCGCATAGGCCTTATTGGTGTAAACGGCAGCGGAAAAACAACTCTGTTTAAACTTCTTATCGGTAATTATAAGCCGAATAAGGGCAGAATCAGCATTGCGAAAAACGTCAGAATAGGGTATATGGAGCAGCACGTCTGCCGAAATCTCGAACGTTCCGCGTATGATGAAGTCGTTTCGGTTTTTTCACATCTTGCCGATATAGAACTCGAGCTTGAAGAACTGAGCAAAAAGATAAGCGCGGGCTCTGATGATACAGATATGCTTGTTGAAAGGCAGTCGGAATTGCATGATGAATTTAACCGTAACGGCGGACTGACATACAGAAGCCGAGCGCGTTCAGCGCTTTTGGGGTTAGGATTTGACGACAGTTGTATGTGCCTGCCTGTCGGTTCGTTAAGCGGTGGCCAGCGCGCAAAGCTGCAGCTTGCTAAGCTCCTTCTTTGCGATGCTGACTTGCTTTTGCTTGATGAGCCTACGAATCATCTTGATATTAACTCTGTTGAATGGTTAGAGGAGTATCTCATAAATACAAACAGCTCATATATTGTAATTTCACATGACAGGTACTTTTTAGATAAGGTAACAAATAAAATTTTTGACATTGAAAATAGGCATCTCACAGCATATAAGGGAAATTACTCCGCGTATTTGCCCCAAAAAGAGGAACGCGCACTCGCTAAGCAGCGCGAATATGACAATACGATGCGTGAGATCAGACGCCTTGAGGGGATAATAGAGCAGCAGAAGCGTTGGAACAGAGAGAGAAATATCAGAACTGCCGAAAGCAAGCAAAAAATTATTGATAGACTTGAGCGCGGTCTTGAACGCCCCGAAAATGCTCCCGGCACGATCAGGTTTTCTCTTTCCGGGAAGAATAGAAGCGGTGATGATGTCCTTTTAGTTGACAATCTTTCTGTTGGCTTTGACGGCAATACAATTTTTGAAAATGTCAATATGGATATTAAGCGCGGCGAACGCGTGTTTTTAATCGGCTCTAACGGATGCGGAAAGACCTCACTGTTGAAAACAATAATGAAGATATACGAGGCACAGAGCGGTAAAATAACTGTTGGAGAGGGAGTCAAAATCGGATACTACGACCAGATACAGCAAAACATTGACAGTGATAAAACCGTTTTTAATGAGATTTCGGACAAATACCCGTCTATGACGGGAACAGAAATAAGAAATACACTTGCCGGATTTATGTTTAAGGGTGACGATGTATTTAAACACGTTTCTGATTTGAGCGGCGGCGAACGCGCTCGTGTACTGCTTGCGGAGCTTATGCTTTCGGGGGCTTATTTTTTGCTTCTTGACGAGCCCACAAACCACCTTGATATAATTTCCTGCGAGGCGCTTCAAAATGCTTTGCTTGATTACAGCGGCACATTATTAGTTGTTTCTCACGACCGTTATCTTATAAATTCTCTCGCGGACAGGATATATTATCTCACAGATAGGGGAGTGGAGGATATCAGGGGCAGCTATGATGAATTTATATCACAAATTCGTCAGGCTGAACCGCCGGTTCTGCATAAGGAAAAGCATAACAGTGAAAACAAGCTTGAATATAAAAATAAAAAGGAACGGGACGCGCAAAGACGAAAAGCAAGAGCGGAACTGAGCAGAATTGAAAATGATATATCAGAAACGGAAGCGTGTATATCGTTGCTTGAGGAAAAGCTGCAGCAGCCGGAAATAGCGACAAACTGTGAGCGCGCAACTGAAATTTCAGAAGAATTGGAGAAAAAAAACAATGAGATAGAGGAGCTTATGATAAAATGGGAGAAGCTTTCAGAATTTTTAGAAAAAGAGGAAAACTGAAACGTTATAATCTGCGAAAACAATGGATTTTTATCAAATTATACAGAATATACACGATTTTGTTTATATAATTTTAGTTGACCTATAAGGAAAATACTGATATTATTAATGTATAGAAAATTAAGCTGTAGCGACTATTTTGGCAGGGTCCTATATTTTAAAGTCGGAGGTAATTTTAATGTTTACTACAGATATTTTTTTGCCAAACCTTGATGAAGTGAAAAATTTTGTAACGATGACATCTAAGTATAAGATGCTTCCTATCAGCCTGATATCCGATCAGTCTGTCATCGACGCGCACTCAATTATAGGAATTATCAGCCTTGATATTTCTAAACCTATTCAGTTGAAAATTACTGAGGAGGAGATACCGCCGTCTTTTATGGCTGACCTTGAGCCTTACATATACAAAAATAAACAAAATTGATTACTTATCGCGGCTTCACATCGGTACCTAAAGATGCGAAGCTGCTTTTATTTTCTTATGGGTACGCATACCATGTTGTATTAAAGCAAACTTTGTGTTATTATTTTTAATGAAAATAGCACGATAAAATGTTTTATATCTTGTTTTATTGAGGTAATACTTATAGTAACACAGCATAGAAAGAGGTTTATTAAAATATCATGGAAAATTTACTGAGAACTGTTTTAGCGACGCCGAGGGTTCATATAGGTAATGTAAGCAAGAACTGTGATGAAATTAAATCAATATATGAGAAATACGCGGATAAGGCGGATATTATTGTCACTCCCGAACTGTCACTTACCGGATATACCTGCTCGGATCTTTTTGAAAACAGAAATTTAATAGATAACGCATTACAAGGTTTGATAAATCTTGCATATTACACGAAAGACTTTAAAACCGATAATGCTGCTTTAATCGTCGGAGTTCCGTTTGAAAAAGATGGGGAGCTTTATAATTGCGCGTCGCTGATTTATGGAGGAAATATTATCGCTATAGTACCGAAAACCTATTTGCCGAACTATGGTGAATTTTACGAAAAAAGATGGTTTAGCGCCGGTGAGCATGATCTTGAATACATTACCATAAACGGCGCGTCTGTGCCATTCGGGAATAATATTATAATTGATTTCGGCGAAAATGATAAAAGGGTGAAGCTTGGCATTGAAATATGCGAGGACGCATGGACGCCTGTTTCTCCCGGAAGACTTCTCGCGTTGAACGGTGCGGAAATAATATTTAATCTCTCAGCGTCAAATGAAGTAATAGGGAAAGAGCAGTACAGAAAAAATCTTGTTGGCAATATTTCCTCTACCTGTATTTGCGGATATGCTTATGTTTCCGCAGGAAGATACGAATCAACATCGGATGTTGTGTTCAGCGGACATAACCTAATGTATGAAAACGGCAAGCTTATCGGTGAAGCCAAGCCTTTTTCCGATGAGGTACTCGTTAGGGATTTTAATCTCACTAAAATCCGCCATGACAGAATAGCAAATAAATCTTTTGCAGACTGTAAAAAAATTTTTAAGCACAGAAATTTTGTCATTGTTCCTTGCGAAAAAAAGCTGATGGATAAGCAAGATATAAAAGCAAAAATTTCCATTACGCCTTTTGTTCCGTCAAAAAACAAAATCGAAAGATCTAAGGCTATATTTGATATGCAGGTCGCGGGACTGCAAAGGAGAATCGAAACTACAAAAAGCAAATGCGTAGTAATAGGGGTTTCGGGCGGACTTGACTCGACACTCGCGTTACTTGTTGCGGCTCAAGCGGTAAAGAACTTAAATTTGCCAACGACTACTGTTATGGGAATAACTATGCCCGGATTTGGCACTACAAAGCGTACAAAGAGTAATTCACTAAGGCTTATGGAACTTTTAGGCTGTGACATCAAGGAAATTTCGATTGTTAAATCGACACTGCAGCATTTTGAGGATATTGGCCATGACAATAAAATACATGATATAACATATGAGAATTGTCAGGCAAGAGAGCGCACGCAAATATTGATGGATATGGCTAATAAAAACGGAGGTTTTGTAGTAGGTACGGGGGATTTGTCAGAACTTGCTCTCGGCTGGTGCACTTATAACGGTGATCATATGAGTATGTATGCCGTAAATACAAGTATACCTAAAACCTTGGTTAGAACTTTGGTTGATGAAATCGGACATTTACTCGGCAGAAGCGGATTTAATGGTATTGATACGGTTATTGAGGATATTATTGACACACCGGTCAGCCCTGAGCTGCTGCCGCCGAATGCTGACGGAACCATTGCGCAAAAGACAGAGGATACCGTAGGTTCATATATTCTGCATGATTTTTTCCTTTATTACACGCTCAGGTATGGAATGTCGCCGTCTGAAATTTTTGAGCTTTGCAGGAATGCCGTTAAACAGAGCGATAAGTATAAATTTGACGACAGCGAAATAAAAAAGTGGCAAAATGTATTTTACACGAGATTTTTTAAACAGCAATTTAAGAGAAATTGTATGCCTGATGGTGTCAAGGTAGGTACAGTATCGGTAAGTCCGCGTGGAGATCTGCGTCTGCCGTCGGAGGTCGAATTTGAAGAATTTTTATTTTGAGTTTGACGATGAATAAAGCTTAAAATATTATTGATATTGACCCGGAGAAAAAGAGAATAGATCCGGGTCATTTCTACATACTCAATTATACAAAATTAATATATTGTATAATTCAGGGAGGGGATTTAAACAAAAAAAGAGGACCTCATCGGAGATCCTCTTAAAGCGTGGCTGAATTGCTGTTTAAAAGCTTGCATTTTAAAGCTTAGCTCTTGTTGTTGATACTTTATTATATATTTTTTAAAATTTTTATTGCTGTTGAGTGTGTACTTGTTTTAAAGTGGTCTAATAATGATTTTCCTGTTTTTGTTTTTTCATCTATTGTAATTTCTCCATGAAAATTTATCACATTTCCGTTTTTTTCCTCTAATAATATGTATTCTGTGCTTGTTTTTCTGCCTATAATAAGTTTTTGATTATTTTTTAAATTATTCTTAATATCTAATATTTTTTCTGTGTTCATGACATGGGGTTTTCTTGGTTCTGGGTCATTAGTTAATCCAAGTATGTAATCAGTGCTTACATTAAAGTATATTGCGTATTTTATTAGCATTTCATAAGGTGGTTCGTTTCGTCCAACTTCCCAGTTTGATATTGTTCTTTGTGTTGTATTAAAAATTTTAGCCAATTTAGTTTGTGTTATATCTTTATCTTCTCTTAGTCCTTTTATTATTTCATTGAATTTCATTTTAACACCCCATAATATTATATTATTGTAAATCATATAATGTTGACTTTTAGCCCAATAAGTGCTAAAATATAATTAGCTCAAAAAGAGCTAAAATTTAAGTCGTATAGGCAGAAAGGAAATGTATTATGAAATATACACTTGTAGGAGTTAAACGCGGAGAATTTACTACAGACGGTGGAGATCGTCTGAAATATGGTCATCTCTTTGCTGTTTCAGATTTTGATCCCGGTACTGAGGGTGTTGCCGGGCGCGAAGCAATGAAAGTAAAGTTTGATTATGATTCAGTCGGCGATTTGTTAAACCTTACCTACCCTATTGAAGTTGAACTTGTTTTCAATGCAAAGGGTAAGTGTGTGCAAGTTATTTTACCTGAGCAAGCTTGAGGTAATGTAAATGGAAAGTGAATTAAGTGCGTTAATAAATTGTATGTATTTTGTGATTGCCGAACTCGGCGTGTTGATTGGTTTAGCTGTCGGACACGCTTTGAACTGGTGGAAATGGTGATGTTATGGAAATTTGTTTCATATGTTTGTCAATCGGCTTAGTAGTCGGTTTTGTACTTGAGTTATCTGTAAGTCTTTTAGGTAATGCTATTCGTTCTACTTTTAACATTGTGAGTAGTTAATTAAGTATGGTTAATGAACCGTTTTTATACCTCTGAGGAAGGGAAAAATGCCGGAGAGGTGGAGAGGGGTCCGGGGAGAGGCGGAGAGGTGGCATTTTTCCTCGCTTTTTGGCTCTCCGCCTC
>CAYLOD010000058.1:0-11645 GCA_964385235.1 uncultured Clostridium sp. | reverse complement strand
TCATGACTTAAAGGCTACTGAAGCTCATAGCCTGTCATTGGGCAATAAGCCGGAGGAATCTTAAAACAATGAATGCGCTCGGAGAAAGCCGCAGTAAACGCTTTTCGGACAGGGGTTCGATTCCCCTCATCTCCACCAGTACTAAAAAGCCCGCTCAAGCATCGTGTTTGAGCGGGCTTTGTTTATCCCCGAAAATTTCCTGTTCAATAAAGGAGCTTGCCGTCAGAGCGTAGCTCATGTCTGAAAGGCGGGTATTCTTGCCGGATCGGGTTAAAGCCTTACAATATTTCAATTTATCTGCGCTTACGTTTGTCTGTACGGATAACAAATTGAGCAGAATTTACTAATCAGATATATACGGTAGGAATGGAATACCGAACGCAAAATCATAAGCAAAGTGTGATATGACCGCAAACAGAAAAAGCCTGCCGATATACTTTTTCATACTGTGAGTATAATAGCATTCCTCCGCAATAAAAAACCATATGATAGGATCGGTAAGTCTGCCGATTATATGCAAAAGGTATACATACCAGACTTTCTTCATTCCCGGAAATAAAACTCATGTTAAATGATCTGCCGTCATAGCGATTATGGCGATCAGTTTAAGTTGATTGGCGTTTAAACTTTTTCCTTTTATCATCTCAAGTTTCATAACGGTCACCTTATAAATACCGATTTGTATATCTCTATATTCTTAAAATGGGCAACCCCGATATGGGATTGCCCATTCACACTCTGAAATTATGCGATTTTCTGCCTTTACACGATTTCCCGCACAAAATGGTGTTTTCGGGAACTGCCGAAAAGCACGCAAGCCCGTGTAAATACCTGATTCTTTGTCTTCTCACTCCGATAGTGGTTTCATCGTGGGGAACAGCAGAACATCACGGATAGCGGGCGCATCGGTAAAAAGCATACACATACGGTCTATACCGAAGCCGATTCCACCTGTCGGGGGCATACCTATTTCAAGAGCGTTAAGGAAGTCCTCGTCTGTATGGTTTGCCTCCTCATCGCCCTGTGCGAGAAGCTCCTCCTGCGCCTTGAAACGGGCTCTCTGGTCAATAGGATCGTTAAGCTCCGAATACGCGTTTGCCATCTCCCAACCGTTCATAAAGAATTCAAAACGTTCAACATATTCAGTGTCATCTGGCTTTCTCTTAGTCAGAGGTGAAATCTCTACAGGGTGATCCATCAGAAATGTCGGCTGAATAAGATGCTCCTCAACGTATTGCTCAAAGAAGAGATTGAGAATATCACCTTTCTTGTGCCTTTCCTCATACTGAACACCTTTTTCCTTTGCAGCGGTTCTCGCATCTTCAAGGGTATGTATTTCCTTGAAGTCTACTCCGGCATACTTCTTTACCGCGTCAACCATGGTTATCCTCTCAAAAGGCTTTCCAAGATCCATTTCTATACCGTTGTATACGATTTTAGTTGTGCCGAGAACCTCCTGCGCGACATAGCGGTAAAGATTTTCCGTCAGATCCATCATACCGTGATAGTCGGTATATGCCTGATACAGCTCCATAAGCGTAAATTCAGGATTATGCCTTGTGTCAAGACCCTCATTACGAAATACCCGTCCGATCTCGTATACTCGCTCAAGACCGCCGACGATAAGTCTTTTCAGATAAAGCTCAAGGGAAATCCTTAATTTCAAATCCTCATTAAGAGCGTTAAAGTGTGTTTCAAACGGCCTTGCAGCCGCGCCTCCCGCGTTTGAAACGAGCATAGGGGTTTCAACCTCAATAAAGCCCTGTGTATCAAGATATTTGCGTATTGAGCTGATTATTTTTGAACGCTTTATAAAGGTATCCTTGACATCTGAATTAATTATAAGGTCAACATACCTTTGACGATAGCGGGTATCGGTATTAGTCAGCCCGTGAAATTTCTCGGGCAGGATCTGCAGGCTTTTTGAAAGAAGAGTGACCTTTGAAGCGTGAATGGTAATTTCTCCCGTCTTTGTTTTGAAAACTGTGCCCTCTATGCCGAGTATGTCGCCAATGTCGTATGTTTTTTTAAAGTCTGTATATTCGTCTGTATCCTCGGTATTTATGTTATCACGGGCAACATAGACCTGTATAGAGCCCTGCAAATCCTGAATATTGCAAAAAGAAGCCTTGCCCATTATGCGCCGCGACATCATTCTTCCGGCAACTGAAACTTCCCTGCCCTCCAGCTCATCAAATCTGTCCTTTATTTCCATACTGTGATGAGTTACATTAAACTTAGTTATTACAAATGGGTCTTTTCCCCGTGATTGGAGATCCTCAAGCTTGCTGCGGCGAACCTGAAGCAATTCATTTAAATCCTGCCTGTCCTCAGCATTGTTTTGCTGACCTGTCTTTTCACTCATTATTATTTCAGTCCTTCAGTCAAGAAATTTTCTAAAGTTTCTCACTTTCCTATGCTGAGAATTTCAAATTTTATTTCACCATCGGGAGTTTCGACCTCAACAACATCACCGACAGTATGTCCAATAAGTGCACGTCCGACGGGAGATTCATCTGAGAGCTTTCCGTTAAAGGGATCGGCCTCGCTCGCTCCGACTATCAGGTACTCTATTTCCTCGTCAAAATCAAAGTCATGTACCTTGACCTTTGAGCCTACATGAACATGGCTTAACGAGATCTCTGACTCGTCAATGATTTTTGCGTTTTTCAGAATGGATTCTATCTGTGAAATTCTTGCCTCAAGAACTGCCTGCTCGTTTTTTGCCTCGTCATATTCACTGTTTTCGGATAGGTCTCCGAAAGAAAGTGCAACCTTGATTTTTTCAGCAATTTCTTTACGTTTAACTGTTTTGAGCTGTTCAAGCTCCTGCTCATAATTTCTGAGCCCTTCATCTGTCAGAATAACCTGCTTCTGCATAGTATGAAATCAATCCTTTCAAATTTCACTAATAGATATTATTATATATAACCATGATTTATATGTCAAGGAATTAAGCAAAAAATGCTTTAAAACCGTATTCGCAAAAAATCACCTCATCTGTCAGACATTATACTGTATTGCCTTACAGATGAGGTACAGTTAAAATAACCGTCAGATTTTTCTATAGTATATCGCGCTTTAAAATCAGATTTTAATGGATACCGCGTCAAGACTCTTGGGAAGCTCACTTTCGTCAGCAGAAATCAGAAATGTAAATTTCGTTTCGGATTTGGCGGCAAGCACATTGACCTTTGTAATAAAATCAGCAAGGTCGTTAAAGCTCTGACCGCCGATCTTCATCGTGGAATCGACAAGAATGTCAGTCACGTCATAGTTGCCCGCGCAGATACCGCTGAGAAACCCGAAAAACGTGTCATAGCCCATAATATTATATTGCTCAGTGTCAACAAGTCTTGCCTTATGCGTTACATCATAAGTCAGCTTCGCACCCTTTTCAATGACAACAACGTTTCCGTTTGATTCTGAAACCGCCTCGTTAGCGAGCGAAATAAGCTTTTTGGTTTTGCCTGAACCTTTTTTGCCGATGATTAGTGTTACCATAGTAACGCCTCCTTATATTTTTACCGCTTACGCGGATTTGATACAAACCGAAAACGATTTAATCAAGTCTTGCTTCAAGAGCTTCCTTCTCTGCTTCATATCCCGGTTTTCCGAGAAGAGCAAACATATTCTTTTTATAGCTTTCAACACCCGGCTGGTCGAATGGGTTGATGCCTAATGTGTAACCGCTGATTGCACAAGCTTTTTCAAAGAAGTAAATAAGGTAACCGAGCTCCTCCTCGCTCGTATCCTCAATGGAAAGGATAACATTTGGAACTCCGCCGTCCGTATGAGCGAGAACAGTACCCTCAAAAGCCTTTTTATTTACAAAGTCCATAGTCTTACCGCTGAGGAAATTAAGACCGTCAACATTTTCGGGGTCAGTCCCGAGTGTAATATCCTGCTTCGGCTTATTGATAAGAACAACCGTTTCAAACATGGTACGTGAGCCGTCCTGGATAAACTGTCCCATCGAATGGAGATCCGTAGAGAATACAACCGATGCCGGGAACAAACCCTTTCTGTCCTTGCCCTCGCTCTCGCCGAACAGTTGCTTCCACCACTCGTTCATGAGAGTGAACGACGGCTCATAGCTTACGAGAAGCTCAATAGACTTGCCTTTGCGATAAAGTATATTCCTTATCGCGGCATATTTATAGCAGTCGTTTTTCTCTAAATCGTTGACGGAAAGATCCTCACGAGCCTTTGCGGCTCCCGTCATAAGGGCGTCAATATCCGCGCCCGAAACAGCAATAGGAAGAAGACCCACGGCTGTAAGAACAGAATACCGTCCGCCGACATCGTCGGGAACTACAAACGTTTCATAGCCCTCACGGTCGGCAAGCTTCTTTAGAGTTCCCTTTGCCTTGTCTGTTGTGCAGATGATTCTCTCTCTCGCTCCCTCCTTGCCGTATTTCTTCTCCAAAAATTCACGGAATACTCTGAAAGCAATAGCAGGCTCTGTTGTTGTTCCGGACTTTGAAATCATGTTTATGGAAACATCCCTGCCCTCACAGATTTGAAGAAGCTCGGAAAGGGCTGCCGGGCTTATACTGTTTCCGGTAAAGTAAATATCGGGGGTATCCTTCTTTATAGCGTTATAGTTCGGCGACTTCAAAAATTCAATAGCCGCGCGAGCGCCAAGATAGGAGCCCCCTATACCTATGACCACAAACACATCGGAGTTCTTTTTAATTCTTTCGGCAGCAACCTTAATTCTCGCAAATTCTTCTTTATTATAATCAACGGGAAGATCAAGCCAGCCCAGAAAATCGCTGCCTAAGCCTGTTTTATTATGAAGCATCTCATGTGCCGCTGAAATCTGCGGCTCGATAGCAGTATATTCGCGGTCAGCTATAAAATCCGAAACGTGCTTTACACTCAATTTTGTTGCCATATCAGTTTGTCCTCCTTTAAAGCTTGCAGGAAAAAAAGCGAAATAATAAATCGACTTTCCATTTTCCAATCACTTTAATTTATTGTACAATATTTTGCTTGAAATTACAAGTCAATACGCCCATTTTTTGTAAAAAGTCAAAAACAGAATATCTATACTGACAATATAAAAAGGAAGTGCACTATGCACTCCCTTAATTATACATTATTCTTCCTCAGTATCAGTCTTTATCTCCTGAAGAAGCAGGTCGGCTGATTCGCCCTCCATAACTCTCTTAAACTCCTCACCGCTCATTTTTTCATTAGCAATAAGGAATTTTGCGATCTCGTGCAGACTTGCCATATTTTCCTTTAAGATATCCTCCGTCTTGGCATAACTCTCTGTAATAATACTGCTGACTTCCTTATCTATCTTCGCGGCAGTTTCCTCTGAGTAATTCTTGGTATGACCGAGATCACGGCCGATGAATACTTCATTGTCATCGGTTGAATAGGCGATCGGACCCAGTTTGTCACTCATACCGTACTGAGTTACCATGGCGAAAGCAAGCTTTGTCGCTCTCTCTATATCGTTAGACGCGCCTGTTGAAATATCGCCGATTATAAGAGCCTCAGCAATTCTTCCGCCGAGGAGAACGACAATATCCTCTTTCATTTCGCGCTTGGAACGGTAGGACTTATCCTCATTAGGAAGAGACATCGTAAAGCCACCGGCCATACCGCGCGGTATAATAGAAATCTGATGAACAGGATCCTGCGTTTCGCAGAAATACGTTGCTATGGCGTGACCTGCCTCATGATAAGCCGTAAGCCTTTTTTCGCTGTCACTCATTACTCGGGATTTCTTCTCCGCACCTACTACTACCTTGATTGTTGCCTCCTCAACTTCAGCCATAGTAATCGCCTTGAGATTTTTCCTCGCCGCAAGAAGCGCCGCCTCGTTAAGCAGATTTTCAAGATCCGCACCCGTAAAACCGGCTGTGGACTTTGCGATAGTTTTAAGCTCAACATCGGGAGCAAGGGGTTTGCCCTTGGCGTGAACCTTGAGTATCTCCTCACGGCCCTTAATATCGGGACGTCCTACTATAACCTGCCTGTCAAAACGTCCCGGACGCATGAGAGCGGGATCAAGTATGTCGGGGCGGTTTGTCGCCGCGATCATGATAACTCCCTCGTTCGCTCCGAAGCCGTCCATTTCAACAAGTAACTGATTCAACGTCTGCTCGCGTTCGTCATGACCTCCGCCAAGACCCGCTCCGCGCTGACGACCGACCGCGTCTATTTCATCAATAAAAATAATGCAAGGGCTGTTTTTCTTAGCCTGCTCAAAAAGATCTCTTACTCTTGAAGCGCCGACGCCTACGAACATTTCCACGAAGTCAGAGCCGGAGATCGAGAAGAACTGAACACCCGCTTCACCCGCGACGGCGCGAGCGAGAAGCGTTTTACCTGTTCCCGGAGGTCCGACGAGAAGAACGCCCTTGGGTATTCTCGCGCCAAGCTCGTTATACTTTTTGGGATCCTTGAGAAATTCTACGATTTCTCTCAGTTCCTCCTTTTCCTCGTCAGCACCCGCTACATCGGCAAAAGTAGTTTTTCTCTTTTCGTCGGAAACGCTCTTGATTTTTGCCTTTCCGAAGCCCATAGACTTTCCGCCGTCGCCCATGCCCATGGAGAGCTTACGCATAAAGTACCACCAAAGTACACCGAGAGCCACAAGAAGAATTATATTCGGAAGAAGATCAATGATCCATGAGTTTTCCGCGGCCCTGATATGGTTGTACTTCATGGGATCTTCCTTATGCTTCTCATTATACTGCTCTACATAAGGGTTTATCTGGTCAAGCAGCGTTGTAACGCTTGCCGCGGTTGCCTGAACGGTAGTGTTATCGTCAAGCTTTAATTCGATAGCACCTGTACCGAAGTCGAGAGTATATTCCTTAACCTTCATATCCTTAAAGTAATATACAATCTCGGAGGTCATCGGCTGCTCCACTTTCTGTGAACTGAATATAACCGCAATGATTATAATCAAAACGATTGGTATACCGAGATATATCAGTAAATTTCTGATAGTCTTTTTATTATCCAAGCTTCGTTCCTCCTTGCTTTCCGCTATTATTTTAGTTTATATCAAAACGAAAGTAATTTCAATAGTAAAAGAGATGAAAAGACACTCTTTATATAAATTCATAATAATAAACGCTGTTTACACATCTTTTTTGTATATTTCACTTTTAAGCACACCTATATATGGAAGATTCCTGTAGCGTTCGCTATAATCAAGCCCATATCCCACAACAAAACTATCGGGTATTTCTATGCCCGAGTAATCGGGTTTGACGTCATAAACACGTCTTGCGGGCTTATCAAGGAGAGCGCACACCGAAACCGAAGCGGCATTCTTTTCGCTAAGGAAATATTCCCGCAGCTTGTACAGAGTAAAGCCTGTATCAAGTATATCATCCACAAGCACAACATTCTTATCTGAAGCATCCGTCGAAATATCACTGATAAAATTAAGTCTTTCGCTTGATACGGCAGACGAACCGTAACTTGAAACATGTATAAAATCAACCGTACAGGGTACGGTGATTTTCCTCACTATATCCGAAAAAAACATAAAGCTTCCCTTCATAACGCATACAAGCAAAAGACTCCCGTCATGATATTTCTCGCTTATTCTTTTTGCAATATTCCCAGTAAGCTTGTCAATGTCCTTTTCACCAAGGAGAATTTGCGAAATATCTTCATCCATGCCCAAAAGCAGCCACTCCATTTTTACAAAATACCGATAGTAAGAACATTTTCTGTCAAGTCATTTATACAGTATGACTCAGCGGCACCGATACCCTCTGCCCAAATAACATTACTGCCGTCAGCCAAAAGGACGATAGAGTCACGCTGTTCCGCGGGTATTTTCATCTCTGACATAAGCTTTCGCAAGGGCTTCGTCAGGTTCCTGCCCTTCGGCGACATAAAGTCGCCTGATTTACGGTTGCGGAAAACCGCCGCATCTGTTATTGTATCATAATCAATAGAGAATTGTAATATACTTTTGTCAATTTTTAACTTTTCTCTATATTCGTCAATACCAATCAAGCCGGCACTGACCTTTTTTTTACCGGATATTATTATTGTTTCACCGATTTTTAACGGAAATCCGGAACTATTGCCGCCGTTATAAACATTGTCCTTTCGATATACACGGAAGATTCCCTGCTTGACAACGGCCTCGATTCCGTTTTTTAAAGAAACACTTCCGCCGTCCTTAATAGCCCTTTCGATAAGCTCTATATGAATGTTTTCGGGCTCTCCCCCAATTTTGCCGCAGATAATTTCAATGGCACATGACAAAATCGGTTCGGGCATAGATAAAAGTTTTTCACACGAATATCCCCCCGAAACCTCGGCAGACGCAATCGCTTCCCGTGATATCTTATCTATAAACGAGTCAAGCTCATACATATTTCTTGAAAAGCGTGAAAAAGACTGCTCGACGGACGGATTTAACTCTCTCAAAACAGGTACAACATCAAGACGGATTTTATTTCTTGTATAGATTCTTTCGGAATTTGAGCTGTCGTCAACATACGGAATTCCGTTGCGTCTGCAATAGCTCTCCGTATCATAACGAGAAACTGAAATCAGGGGACGAATAATATTTCCCCTTTTAGGCGGTATTCCCCTCGCCCCCTTAATACCGCTTCCCCTTGTAATGTTCATAATTACAGTTTCCATGCTGTCGGTGGCGGTATGCGCCGTAGCGATTTTTGCGTTAAGGCTTTTAGAGAGCTCGTTAAAATATTCATATCTTATCTGTCTGCCGCATTCCTCGCTCCCGATCTGTCTGTCAGCCGCGAGCTTTTTTATGTCGCATCTGCGCACAAAAAGCTCCACTCCGTTTTTTTCGCAAAGTTCCCTTACAAACATTTCATCACGGAACGATTCATCGCCGCGCAAGAGATGATTTATGTGGCAGGCATATATCGTCAAGGAAAGCCTTTCACCAAGGCCGAGCAGCGCGTAAAGCAACGCAACGGAATCGGCGCCCCCGGAAAGCGCAACAATGACACTTTCGCCATTCTTCAGAAGTGAATATTTCTCGATAGTTTCAAGTATCTTATTCTCCACGGCTGAACTCCTGTGCCGTAAAGCGCATATACTCTCCCTGCCAATGCAGCGGTACTGAACGGGCCTCGCCGTGACGATTCTTAGCGACTATACACTCACCGCTGTTGTTGTCCTTGTTCTCGTCAGTTTCGCCGCTTTCTCCTCTGTCATAATAGCTTTCGCGATAAAGAAACAGGACAATATCGGCATCCTGCTCAATAGAACCCGAATCTCTCAGGTCAGAAAGCTGGGGCTTATGATTTTCACGCTTTTCACTTGAACGGGAGAGCTGCGAAAGTGCCATAACAGGTACGTTAAATTCCTTGGCGAGGCTCTTCAGTCCACGTGTAATTTCGGAAATTTCCTGTACACGGTTTTCAATTCTTCTGGAGCCTGACATAAGCTGGAGATAATCTATAATAACAAGATCAACGTCCCTCAATCTTCTGAGCTTTGCTTTTATCTCAGGTACGGTAATACCAGGCGTATCGTCAAAATACATATCGGCTTTTCTCAATACATCGCCCGCCTCAATAAGACGTGTCCAGTCGTCGTCATCAAGCTTGCCCGTACGGAGTTTCGTACCCTCTATCATTCCCTCGGTCGAAATAAGTCTTGACACAAGCTGTTCTTTAGTCATTTCAAGTGAAAAAAAAGCTACGCGCTTTTTACCCTGTACAGCGACATGACGCATAATATTCAGAGCGAAGCTCGTCTTTCCCATGCCGGGACGAGCCGCAAGCAAAATCAAATCCGACCGGTTCAATCCCGTTATAACATTATCAAGCGTTCCTATACCTGTCGGCAAGGCCTTAACCTCTTCACTGTCGGGAGAATTGAGCATATCAAGCCTGTCGAGAGTATCAAGGATAATCTCGTCTATCTTCTGCAAACCCTTCGAGGTGTTTCTCCCGTCACGAATATCAAATATCCTCTGCTCGGCGGAATCTATAAGAGCCGAAACATTATCACTCGGAACGGCGGCATCGTCGATTATCTCCCTCGCGGCAAGAATAAGCTGCCTTTGCTGATAACTGTCCCTGACCATATTTGAATATTCAACAACACGAGATAAAGCCGGAACCAAGTCTGATATTTGATAAAGATATGTTTTCGCCGATGTATCGTTGAAAGCTTCCGAACCTTTAAGCTTTTCGAGAACCGTGACAAAATCTATCGGGGTGTTTGTAACAAAAAGGTCAAGCATTGCATTGTAAATCGCGCGATGTGTCGCTAAATAAAAATAATCAGCATTAGGAAGAATCTCCATAACATCCGATATATAATTACTGTCTATTAGAACAGTGCCGAGAACAGACTGCTCGGCTTCAAGTCTGAAAGGAAGATTTAAGCCGTCAACAGACGGCAAAGAGAAATCCTCGCCCGCCATATGAATCCCTCCGGTTCAATTATTAGGTATTAAAGCTCTGTAACGGAAACCTTAAACTTTGCGACAACACCGCCGAAAAGCTTAATCTCACAGTCATAAACACCGAAAGCTTTTATGTCGGCGTCAAGCGAAATTTTTCTTTTATCAATGGAATAACCGTAAAGCCTGTTAAGCTCTGCGGCTATCTCCTTGCTTGTGACCGAGCCAAAGAGCTTTCCGCCCTGACCTGCCCTTGCTTTCAGCTCAACAGTTACATCCTTGAGCTTATCGGCAATAGCCTGCGCCTCCTTAGTCTGCTGCTCTATCTTATACCGCTTTGACTGCTCGGCATTTTTAAACTCATTTAATGCCTGATTATCCGCAACCCTTGCCAGTTTCCTCGGGAACAGAAAATTTCTCGCGTAACCGTCGCTTACATTGACAATCTCGCCCTTTTTGCCTGTTCCTTTAACGTCCTGTAAAAGCATTACTTTCATAGATTAACTTCCTTTCATAACAATATATCAAATAACTTCCGCATACGGTTTTTAAACATTATCTTCTGTTTTGCTTTCGCTTTTATTTGCGGTCAAAATATTGCTGCCTGTCGGTACAACTATTTCATGGTTAATGGCGCTAACGGTGGAAACCAGCATCTCACGGGCTTCTTCCATTGTTGTGTTTTCAAGCTGAGCGGCAGCCATAGTCTGATGACCTCCGCCGCCGAGTTTCTCCATGAGGACTTGAACATTTACGTCGCCGAGCGAACGGGCTGAAATATTTATGGTATTTCCCGTAGGAAACATAACGAACGAAGCCATAACGTTTTCAATTCCGAGAAGCTCATCGGCAGCCTGCGCCGCGGCAATACGAATGTCGGAGGTTTCCTCCTCCGCACAGGCTATAGCATAGGTGTTAAATATTTCCGCCTCACTGACGAGCTTATATTTAGTCTTATATGTACTTATAGAGTTCGAGAACAGCCGCTTAACCTCGACCGTATCAGCGCCCTTGCTTCTCAGGAACGCCGCCGCCTCAAAGGTACGGACGCCTGTCCTGATAACGAAATTCTTAGTGTCAAGCATAATGCCGGCCAGGAGGGCTTCCGCTTCAAGACGGCTGAGCGTATCACTGCCGATATACTGTAAAAGCTCCGAAACCATTTCCGACGCTGACGACGCATACGGCTCGTGATAGAATATGACTGCATTATCAATATGATTAACCATCATTCTGTGGTGGTCGATAACCACAACGCGCTTAC
>CAYLOD010000057.1:6650-11671 GCA_964385235.1 uncultured Clostridium sp. | reverse complement strand
ACACAGGCAACCCTTGTCAGTACCGAAGTTTTTTTGACGTATGTAAAAAAAAACGACTTCGCGGCGGGGTGCCCCCGCAGGCAGGACGCGTAATCGCTCACTGCGTTCGCTCGACGTCGGCAAGAGAAATTTATTGCCGCGTTTTAAAGAAATTACCAATGAACTGCCGTGTGCTGATTTAGTACAAAACTTCTTGCGCGGTACACAGGCAACCCTTGTCAGTACCGAAGTTTTTTTGACGTATGTAAAAAAAAACGACTTCGCGGCGGGGTGCCCCCGCAGGGTACACCTCGTTAAAGACTTAATTTAGAAAATTATACCTCATAATTCTGTAAAAATACAGGGATTATGAGGTATTTATTTTATGATTAGATGTACTTTTTAATATTGACAAAAAGTCTGCCTTTTCGGCTCACCCCCGATATGCCGGATATTTCCGCCTTTCCCTTTCCGCGCATTGAAATCTTGTCACCCGGCCGCACCTGTCTTGAAGTGTCAGTGCATTCTGCCCAGTTAAGAGAAACGGCGCCGCGGGCTATAAGTTCCGCCGCCCTTGTGCGTGAAAAGCCGAAGCATTCTGCGGCTATGCAGTCAAGCCTCATCGAGCTTACATTGACGGTCATATTCCTTGTCTTTTTTTTCGGTATTTCGGAAATCCCGCTCCGCCTGATAACGACATTATTCCGTCCCACCCTTTTCAGGTTCAATTCTAAAAAATCCGACACAGCAGTGTGGCAGAAAAACTGCGCCGTGCCGTCGCTTGCGATTATATCACCGATCATTTCGCGTTTTATGCCCAAACTCATCAGCGAACCGAGCATATCCCTGTGCGAAAACTCAACATTCGGCGCTGTCACCGAATACAGCCTTATCGGCGCGCCTCCATCGGCACAGTATTCGCTTCCCCTTGCGCGGCACAGCCGCCTTTCCGCGTCATTATAGCCCCCGTCAAAATCAATATATCCCCGAAATTCATCGACAGAGGAAATAAGCGCCTGTTCGGCGGGAGTTAAAAAGTGCGAATATACAGCGGAATATGTTTTTTCGCTTTTCGCGATAATATCTCCTATTTTTCTGAGCAAAAGCCTTTGTTCGTCATTTGCCGCATACTTTAATGCAAAGTCCTTCAATATTGTTCAGTCCCGAATGTTTAATAAGGGTCTTGCCCCGCCATTAAACGCGGCAATAGCCGGCTAAAAGGCGCGTGACGTCCCGGTCGTATCTCGCAAGCGGTTTACGGCGGCACTTAATCAGAACGTTTCCGAAATAATAAACAGACGCAGCCGCTTTACCGACTTGCCCGACGCCCGATCTTTTTTTATATTTCCGATATTTTCATCGCTGAGAGCCGAGGCGGCTTTAAGGTAAGTAAGTCAGATGTCAAACACACCATACGTTAAAAGCATTATCTTGCCGCCGCTGTTTGTGACGAAGCCCGAAACCTTTTCCCGAGAAGGCGCCTACTCTACGGGGATTATATCAAGCATGGCTTATGCGGGCGATTAAAAAATTTGCAGGATAACACTGCCGGCATTTAATCGTGTCCACGGTCTTTAAAATATTACACGCTTGTATTTTTAATAATTTGTAAATAAATTGTTAAATTTTTAAAAAAGTTGACCGGTTAGGGTCAACTTTTCGCGTTTTATCAGGGCGTTTTGAAAGGAGTTTATCCATACGGCGGAGATGACGGAGCCCCGGCGGGAGAAACTGCTTTTAGTTTACGCGAAAGGGTGATGAAAACGAATTTAAAAAGCAGAAAGCTTACCGAAAGCGAGCAGGAATTCTGCGAATACTTCGCATGGTGCGGCGACGCCTGCCGCGCGGCCGCCGACGCGGGCTATGAGGAACCGAAAAAAGCGGGAGCGCATCTTCTGTGCAGGAACGACATACGAAAGCGGATAGACACTATTTGCGAAACCATGATAAAAAGCAGCCGTACGCGTGCCTGCCTCGGCTACGAGAAGCTTGCCCTCGGCGGTGTCACGGACGCCGTCAGACTCATGTACATTGAAAATCCGTCGGAGGAGGATCTGGCGCGGCTTGATTTGTTCAGCGTATCAGAAATCAAGCGTCCTAAGGACGGCGCGATGGAGATCAAGTTTTTTGACAGGCTGAAGGCTCTCGAAAAGCTCGGCGAGTTTAACGAGGGCGAAGCGGCAAAAACAGCGACACTGTTCGAGGCTCTCCAAAACGGCGCAAAGGCTCTTGAAAGGGCTGACAGCGATGAGTGAGATCAAAAGCTTTTCAAAGAAACAGCTCAGGCTGCTGACATGGTGGTGTCCCGAAAGCAGATACGCGGATAAGGACGCGGTCATATGCGACGGTTCCGTGAGGAGCGGAAAAACAGTCTGCATGAGCCTTTCGTTTATATTGTGGGCGTTTTCGTCGTTTGACGGGGGCGACTTCGCTATATGCGGAAAAACTATCCGCTCTGTACGCAGAAACGTGATAGCGCCTATTCTCCCTGCCCTAAAGGCTCAGGGCTTTACCTGCGTCGAAAAAATCTCGGCAAATTACCTCGATATAAGCTACGCGGGCAAAACCAACAGGTTTTATCTGTTCGGCGGACGTGACGAAAGCTCGGCCTCGCTCATTCAGGGCATGACGCTTTCGGGCGTAATGTTTGACGAGGCGGCGCTTCTCGTCCGGTCGTTTGTGGAACAGGCTCTCGCGAGATGCTCTGTCGAGGGCTCAAAGTTCTGGTTTAACTGCAATCCCGAGTTTCCCCGCCATTGGTTTTATACGGAATGGATAGAGAAACTCCGGGAGAAAAACGCGCTTTATATGCACTTTACAATGCGCGACAACCCCTCTCTGTCGAGTGATATGATAAAGCGGTATGAAAGCCTGTATTCGGGTACGTTTTACGAGAGATTCGTCCTCGGAAAATGGGTGGCCGCAGAGGGGCTTGTCTATCCGTTCATGAGCGGTACGGAATGCTTTTGCGATGAACCGTCAGGTATCTTCGACGAATATGCCGTTTCCTGCGACTACGGCACAGTCAACCCCTCGTCCTTCGGACTATGGGGCAGGCAGAACGGTATATGGTACCGAATAGACGAATACTACTACGATTCACGCAGAGAAGGAGTGCAGAAAACCGACGAGGAACATTATGACGGGCTTTTAAGGCTCGTCGGAGAGCGGGAGATCTCGCGGATAACGGTGGATCCGTCGGCGGCAAGCTTCATAGAGCTTATCAGGCGCAAAGGACGCTTTACAGCGGTTCCCGCGGAGAATAACGTCCTCGACGGAATACGGCGCGTTTCGACTTGTCTTAAGCAGGGGAGGATTAAAATTTGCAAAGCGTGCACCGACACTATCCGCGAGTTCGGTCTTTACCGCTGGGACAGCAGCGGACGGGATTCACCCGTAAAGGAAAACGACCATGCGATGGACGATATAAGGTACTTTGTAACGACAATTCTAAACAGCGACAGCGGCGGCTTCTTTGCGATAGCCGCCGAAAGGTAGGTGAGCAGGGAAAATGAAATTTTTAAAGCGCAAAAGCAGGGACACGGTGCCGGTACAGACCGTTAGCGGGCTGAGGGCTTCACACCCGTTCAGCGAACTTAATTCCTACTATCCGTTTTCACAATGTGAAATGAAGCTGTACGATTCATTAAAGGAGGCAATACCCGTTATCGACGCGGCAATCAAAAAGACGGTGCGTCTCATCGGCGGGTTCAGGGTCGTATGCGGCAATAAATATGCCGAACGCGCACTTGACGAATTTCTCAAAAACGTCAGGGTAAACGGTACGGGAACGGGAATAGACACTTTTCTCTCGTGCTTTTCGGAACAGCTCCTCACATACGGAACGGCAGTCGGTGAAACGGTTCTCTCCCGTGACGGCTCCGTTAAGGCTCTCTATAACGCGAGCCTTGAGGATATTGAGCTAAGATCCGGCGCCGATCCGCTGGACGTAAAAATATACAGGAGAGATATTGGCGGTTCTGTTCCTGTCAGCGCGCAGGAACTTATCTCGGTCTGTACTCTTTCCCCGATGGCGGGCGAGCTGTACGGAACCTCGGTTTTAAAGGGACTTCCGTTTGTAAGCGGAATACTCCTTAAAATATTCAACACCATAGGAACGAACTGGGAGCGTGTGGGAAATGTCCGCTTTGCGGTGACATACAAGCCTGCGGACAGCTCAGACAGAGCCTTTTCACGCGAACGCGCTCAGCAGATCGCGTCTGAATGGAGCAAGGCTATGCACGAAGGCACGGCGTCGGATTTTATTTCCGTCGGCGACGTCAGCATAAAGGTCATAGGCGCGGATAATCAGATACTTGACAGTCAGGTTCCCGTAAGACAGATGCTCGAGCAGATAGTTTCAAAGCTCTCCATACCGCCGTTTCTCCTCGGACTTCAATGGAGTTCCACGGAGCGCATGGCGGCACAGCAGGCGGATATTCTTACAAGCGAACTTGAATATTACAGAAGACTGCTCGAACCGACTATCAGAAAGATCTGCACCATATTCCTGAGAACCTCGGGATATGACTGCGGCGCGGAGATCGTTTGGGACAATATAAATCTCCAGGACGAAACAGAGCTTGCGACGGCGCGCCTTAACAACGCGAAGGCGGAGGAAACGGAGATAGCGAATCAAAAGGCGGAGGAGGCAGAACTTAATGGACAATGAACCGGACACGAACATATCAGAGGAGGAGCTTGAACTTATCGGCAGATACACAAAGCGCGCGTTTTCCCCGGAGGAAATATATGTATTTTCCGTCGTGCTGTGCGACAACGAGATCGACAGGGACTTTGAGTGCTTTGACGGCAGCGCTCTCGACGATCTCGCGAAGCTGTATGTAGGCAAAAGCGGCATACTCGACCACGACCCGACGGCAAAAAACCAGACGGCGCGGATATATAAGTGCGGGGCTGAAACAGTCGCGGGCAGAAAGACAAGCTACGGCGCGCCGTACAGGAGAATAACGGCAAAGGCATATCTGCCGCGCGGCGGAAAAAACGACGAACTTATACTTGAGCTTGACAGCGGAATAAAA
>CAYLOD010000057.1:0-6640 GCA_964385235.1 uncultured Clostridium sp. | reverse complement strand
GGTAAGCGTCGGCTGCTCGATGGGTAAAAGCATCTGCTCGATATGCGGCGCGGATATGCGAGGCGGCTCCTGCTCACATATAAAGGGCAGAAGGTATGGCGAAAAGCTTTGCTATGCCGTTTTGAGCGAGCCGAGGGACGCTTACGAGTGGTCATTCGTAGCCGTTCCGGCGCAGCGTGAGGCCGGAGTTATAAAGGCGTTTAACGGATTTATGAAGGGAGAGAAAGAAATGGAGGATATATTCAAAAAGCTCGGTTCGGACGGGGATATTACCTTGACACACAGCGAGGTCAATGCGCTTCTCCGCGAACTTGACAGCCTGAAAGCAAAGGCGCGCGACGGAGAGCTTTACAGGCAGGAAACGGAGTCGGAAATGACCCGCCTCTGTTCTATAGCGGAGCCCGAGCTTCCGCTTGAAACTATCAAGAGCGTAGCTTCAAGAATGACGCTCGATGAACTCAAGGCTTTCAAAAGGACTTATGAAAAGCGCATATCAAAAATCGCGGCGGATACGCCGCAGCTCGCGCCGACAGATACGGCGGAAAAAAATCTCGCCGGCGACAGCGCGTACAAGGGAATATAATTAAAAAATATTTTTAAGGAGGATCTTTTTATGGATTTTAAAGGATTTGGAGAAAACGTTCTTACTTTTAAGTGCGACAGCACGGCGGGCGCCGGAAAAGCGGTCAAGATGAAGTCGAGCGGTACGGTAACATTGGCGGCGGACGGTGAAAATTTCGCGGGCGTCTGCCTCAATGTCAGGAACGGATATGCAGCGGTTCAGCTATGCGGCTACTGTGAAATGAAGTATTCCGACACCGCTCCCGAGGCCGGGTACACGAAGCTTGCCTCCGCGGGAGCGGGCGGCGTCAAAACGTCGGAAACAGGCAGAGAGTACCTCGTTATAGGCGTGGACACAGTAAATAAAACAGCGGGCTTTATTCTTTGATATTTGAAAGGAGATAAAAAGTATGGCTATGTTTGAAACAATAAAAATTGAAAAGGGTATGTATGCAAACAAGGGCAAAAGCCTTACCGAAGTTTTGGAGGAGCTCGACCCCTCCGAAAATTATAAGGGTACTTCCCTTGAGGGGCTCGACGCGTTTCAGCGCCAGCTCAAACGCTTTGATATCAAGGTGAGCGGCAAAGGCTCGGACAGAGTTGAGAAGTTTTTTGCAACGTCGGATTCCGCGGCTCTCTTCCCCGAATATGTTTCGCGGGCCGTCACCGTCGGTATGGAGCGCGCGAACATCCTGCCCGATATTATCGCCGCGACGACAAGGATCGAAGGAATGGACTACCGCTCCATAACCTCAGAACCCGACGACGACGAAAAATCTCTCAAAATCGTCGCTGAGGGCGCGTATATCCCTCAAACGGCAATCAGGACAAAGAACAATCTCGTAAAGCTCCACAAGCGCGGGAGAATGCTGGTAGCTTCGTATGAGGCGCTGAGATTTCAAAGACTCGACCTTTTTACGGTAACTCTCGGACAGATAGGCGCGCATATCGCGCGTGAGCAGCTCAAAGACGCGATAGACGTTCTTATAAACGGCGACGGCAATAACAACAAAGCAGTCGAAATAACCGCCTCATCAAGCAGTATGACATATGACGATCTCATAAAGCTGTGGGCGCAGTTATCGCCGTATGAGCTTAATACTATACTCGCTTCCACATCTATGATGCAGAAACTGCTCGCGCTTTCCGAAATGCAGGACGCGGCAGCGGGGCTTGACTTTCACGGCACGGGCAGCATGATAACTCCACTCGGGGCGAAGCTCATTCATGCCCCGTCCATAAGCGGCGATAAAATAATCGGTCTGGACAGAACCTGCGCGCTTGAACTTGTCGAGGCGGGCGGCGTTATGACCGATTACGACAAGCTCATAGACAGACAGCTTGAACGCGCGACGATAAGCACTATCGCGGGATTTGCCAAAATATGCTCGGGCGCGTCGGCGTCCTTAGTACTCGCATAGAAAGCATCAATATCGATGACGCGATAAATCGAAAGGAGCGCGCTGTATGGATTTAAATGAGGTCTTTGCGATATTTTTAAGACTTTCGGATATTCCGGAAACAGAAGCAGAAAAATATCGCTTTATATGTGAAAACGCGGTGCGTTCTTTAAGGGCAAGACTCAAGGACAATATTGACGAGAGCGAAAACGGCGACAGCCTTAACATGGCCGCCGCCGCGCTTGCCTTTAAAAGATATGTGCTGCAGGGCTCGGCAGGCGGTGAGCTTGGGGGCTTTACAGTCGGAGTAATTAAGGTCGATTCCTCACAGTCGGGCAAGGCAAGCTCCGCCGAGGATATTTGGCTGGAGGCTCTGTATGATATAAAGGATCTGTTAAGGGACGACACGTTTATTTTCGGGAGAATTTTATGATTAAGGATATTGTGGAAAAGGTTATTCGCAGAGCGGGCGCTAATGTCCGCATTGAGGGCGGCGCGGAAAAGTCAGGCAGGGCGGTCATATATCCGCTTATCGGCGAAAGAGATTTTTCCGATAGGGAAACAGGCTCCGACGCCGGCAGCATAGACAACGGGCGTTTCGCCATGATATGCTCCCCCGAACTTGTCGATAAAGTTCGGCGGGGCGAAAGCGTCATCTGCCGAGGGAAGCGCTATGTAATATTAAGCGTACATATCATGCCCTGCGGCGAGTACGGCTGCTACGCACATTGTTTCCTGAAGCGATATATAGAGTAAAGGAGGATAACGGATATATTTATCGACTGCAAAAAATACGAAAACGTCCTGCGTGAGGACACCGAGCTGAGGGATATTAAAATCATCAGCTCCTGTTCAAGCGAATGGGTTCAGAGTCCCGTCCGCGAGAACTGCATAACGATAGGTCTGTCGGAGTGTTCCGTATCCGAGGGACTGCTGTCGCCTGAATGCTCACGAAAGCTTGAAAGAAAAATCCGTCTTAAGGCATATACCCCCGAAAAGGATTCGGGCGAGGGCAGCCTTGAGGTGCTGGGGCGCATATGCAAAAAGCTGAGAGAATATTTCCCGAATGAGGCGGGCGCGCTGAGGATACTCGGCTGCGGGTACACAACCGCGCCCTATGCCTACTGCGCGGAGGCGGAGCTTGATATATGCGATTCATACGGAAATGACGATATTCTCTCGGAAGTGTTTAAGGAGGAGTTGTAAATGGCTGTATATTCCGCCGTAAAGGGAAGCAACGCGCGTATTTATATAGACGGGAAACTTTTCTGTACGGCAAGATACGCGGAAATCGTAACAGAGCAGACTCTGCACGAGGTTTACGAATGCTTTTCGGCCGAGCTGACCGCCATTGCAAAAGGCAGAAGGAGGCACAGAGCGGCGCTTGAAAGGCTGACGCTTGAGAACGCGGACGCCCTGCCCCGCTTTCTCGCGCTCGATAATTTTACGGTAAAAATAGTTATCGACGGGAAATCAACGGTTCTCGGCGGATGTGCGTGGAGCGACAACAATATAAAAATCGAAGCTGATAAAATCATTGAAAGGCTGACGTTTTCGGCTCTTGAAAGAACGGAGGGTGAAAATGACCGACAATATTAAAAATCTCGATGAATCGGCCGCCTCGGAAATAAAACGGCTCAGGGATGCGGGACGGCTTTCGCAGACTGTTTCCGACGATATAGAGCGCGAAACGCGCAGATACCCCCGGGTATTTAACGGAGGTCGGAATGAATAAAAAAGACAGAATGTCATATAAGGGGTTTATATTTTCCGTAAATCCGAGTGTTATTAAAATCAGGCACAGTTCAAGGCTCGCGCGGGATCAGATCCCGTTCGGCTCGGACCTCGTGCGGGATTTCGGGCGCATGGCGTGCGAGATAAGCGGAGAGGGCGAGCTCATAGGGGCAGACTGTACGCAGCAGTTTGAAAGACTGAGAGATGTATTTCTTGAGGGCGGTCCGGGGCTGCTTTTGCTGCCGGGGCTTGAGCCGTTTTACGCGTTCTTTGAGAAGCTGGAGCTTCTTGAGGAACCGTCGGACGAACTTGTACGGTACGGCTTTGTATTTTGCGAGGATACCTCGGCAAAGCATTTCGAAGACAGTCCAAAGCGGTCGCATACCGCGTCGGAGGGAGAAACGCTATGGGATATTTCCTTTAAATACAGTGTGCCTGTTGAAACGCTTCTTGACAAAAACCCCGGTATAATGCGTCCCGACGCGGTACTGAACGCGGGGGAGGTGATACTGTTTTGCTGAGCTTTATACTGACGGATATTCAAGGCACAGAGCATATCCTTTCCGAACCGCTGAGCATTACGCTGAACAGGGACATAACGGCTCCCGCCGACAGTCTGACGGCGCTTTTCGTGTCTGACGAGGGTGAAACGGAATTTTCCGATATTGCCGTATACGACGGCAAAAAATGCGTCTTCAGAGGTATAGTGGACGAGCAGACGGAAACTTTCTCCGCGAACGGCAGACTTCTGGAGATAAACGCCCGGAGCCTTGCCGCCCTGCTGCTCGATAACGAGGCAATGCCGCAAAGCTGGTATCTTCCGAATATGCGGCTTTTTATGGAGCGCAATTTTTCTAAGCTCGGCTTTACGCAATATGTCGGAGAGGACGCTCCGAAAAGCGGCAGTATGAGCATAGACAAGGGCACGAGCGAGTGGAGCGTTCTCGAGCATTACTGCGAAAACTTTCTCGGGACATACCCGAGTATAGACGAAAACGGCGTTATCAATATTTCGGGAACAGAACCTGAGCTTACAGTCATCACAGGCGATGGGGATATTCGGATTTTGTCGCTGAAGCGAACGAGAAAGCGGTGCGGCGTCATCTCCGAATACCGCGTGAGATCAAATCGCTTCGGCAGCTACGAGATGCTCATAGGAAACGATAACGCCGACAGGCTTAAAATCACATCAGTCCGCTATGTCAATACCATTGATAACAAAAGCGCGGGTATCGAGTCATGCTATCGGAATATTGAAAACTCCAACAGCGAATATGAAACGATAGACATTACCGTTTCGGGCAGGCTGCTTGTCAGGGCGGGCGATTATGTTGTGATTTCGGGATATGACCTCGGCAATATGCGTGTCAGGTCCCTCAGATATGAGCTCGACGGTCAAAAGGAAACAACACGTCTTATAATGAATACAGAAGGTGGTGGCTTGAATGTGGATAGCAGAGAATATGGCAAAAAATAAAGTGTCGGACAGCGTCTGTATAAAGGCGGCTATCTCATCCGCGAACAACTCCGAGATAACGGCAGTCGGCAGAGACGGAATATCGCACCTCACGATGGCGGCGCCGAGCGGGATATGCTTTTCTCCGAAAATAGACGAAAACGCCATTGTGATTAAAACAGAAAGCGGCGACGTGTGTATCGGCACGGTAATGAAAAGATTAGGAACGCAGGAGTATCCCGCCCCGGGCGAGCTGTTTCTCTCAAACGAGGACGAAACGGCATACATAAAGCTGAAAGCCGACGGGCAAATCATCATCAGCGGCAATGTTACCGTAAACGGCAAAAGTATATAGTCAGGAGGAACAATATGGATCTGTTGCTTGAAAACGGAGATTTTAAGAGAGATCCCGCAGGCAGACCTGTAAGCGTAAGCGGACTTGAGGAGCTTAAACAGAGGATATACATCAGGCTCAAAGCAAGGCTTGGGGGGTTTATATACGACAGGGGGCTGGGCAGCAATATCTGTGAGCTTTCGGATAACGCTGACGAGAGAGAAATACTCGCTGCCGTGAGGCACGCCCTGCCCGAGCTTTTTGACGCGGAGCCGCTCTCCGCGTCGCTTTCGGGAAATAATTTTACCGCCGAATTTCGCTCAAGGTTCGGGGACTTTTCCGTAAGCGTACCCATTAAAGCTGAGGAGGAATAAAATGCGAGAGGATTACAGCAAAATACTTGAACGCATGAAAAACGAATATCTGAAGTACGCGGGATATATTCCCGACGACGCCTCAGATACAGGAATAAAAATGAAGACGCTCGCGGGAGAAATTTTTTCTCTTGAGAACAGTATTGATTTTTTAAAAAGACAGATGTTTCCGGCAACGGCGACAGGAAAGTATCTCGATATGCACGCCGCGCAGCGTCAGATCTTCCGCCAAGGTCCGACGGCTGCTTCGGGCAAGCTCATGTTTTTTCCCGAAAGACCGCTTCCATATGATTTCACGGTTCCCGCGGGAACGGTATGCTCAGTGAGTGACGGCTCGCTAAGGTTTATTACCGACAAGGACGCTATAATGAGCGCGGGTATCTCCTATATATTGGTGGATTCTCACTCCGAGTATGGAGGCGCCAAATACAACATTCCGTTAAATACCGTAAGCTCCATCGTAACATATTTTTCCGAGGCGATATATGTCAACAATATGACGTCGTTCAAAGGCGGAGCTGACGCGGAAAGCGACGAGGAGCTGAGGGCAAGAATCGCGGAAAGCTATTACAATCCCTCAACAGGCATGAACGAAACATACTACAAGCAGCTTGCCATGAGCGTTCACGGGGTTTATTCCGCGAGCGTCAAGGCATTGACGCACGGCACGGGCACTGTCGGCGTATATGTGGCGTCACGGGGTGCAAAGGTCAGCGATGAAGTGCTCTCCGAAGTTCAGGCGCTGATGGATAAGATGCGACCGATAGGTGTTGCCGTCTTT
>CAYLOD010000056.1:11305-12414 GCA_964385235.1 uncultured Clostridium sp. | reverse complement strand
TGATATAATTTATATAAATAAAGGGAAAGCGCTTTCAGAATTTTATAGGCGTTTTTGTCGTACACAACAGTTTGATACGGCACAGGCTGCTATCAACATTGACTGATAAACCTTTTGTGTTAAACAGCAGAGGTTTCCGAAACGCATTTTGCCGGAGGATTTATTGTTTCGGTTATTGTGCATCGACTATAATAAATTTATTTTCGGACAGAGGTGTAAAACCGAAAATCAAATACATCGGTGTTTTTGGAAACATTCAATATCTTTTGCCTTATTCTGTAGTCAAAAGGAGGTCAGTCAGTTGAGATTGTCCCCCTTTTATTTAAAAAAATAAACTAAATTTCTTAGGAGGGTTCAGTATGAAATCAACATTTGTTTTGAGTAAAAAGGTGTTTATCTTAGCGGGTTGTATCGCCGGTGTTCTTCTTGCATCGGGGATAGGTATAGGTGTCGCGGTGTCGCACAATGTCGTTAATAATGGTGAAAGCGATACTTCTGTATCTGACGTTGCGAATAAGAATGAAGCTCTCGCTAATAACAACGGAGCCATAGATGTTGTATCTCTCGCCGATGCTAAAAAAGCCGCACTTAAAGACGCCGGTTTGAGCGAGGATGACGTTTCTTTTTCGCAGGCATGGCAGGACAGCGACGGCAATTCTCAGGTTTATGATATTGAGTTCAGCACCCCTGATAAAAAGTATGAGTATGAGATAAACGTGTCTGACGGAAGCATAATCGAGAAGGACGTGCGTGCGTTAAATATTCAGCAGTCAAACGGCAGCAACGAAGATATCGGCCTTGAAAAAGCCAAAGAAATAGCGTTAAAAGATGCGAAGTTTTCGGCCTCCGATGTTAAATTTATAAAAACCGTGGCTGACAAGGATGAAAATATCACTATATACGATATTGAATTTACCGCTTCAAACAAAAAATACGATTACGAGATAAATGCCGTTGACGGAGCTATAATTGAAGTGGACATCAGAGCTTTAAATAACAATCAAGGTACAGCTTCAAACGGCAACAGCGGCAACAACAACGTTAACAGCGGCAGCAACAACGTCAACAGCAACAGTAACAGCGGCAACAACAACGTCAACAGCAACAGT
>CAYLOD010000056.1:0-11205 GCA_964385235.1 uncultured Clostridium sp. | reverse complement strand
TCAACAGCAACAGTAACAGCGGCAACAACAACGTCAACAGCAACAGTAACAGCGGTAATACCGGCAATAACGGCTATATCGGCGTCGAAAAGGCAAAGCAGATCGCTCTAAGCGACGCGAACGTATCAGCGGGAAATGCCACGTTTACGCAGGCAAAGCTTGACAGCGACGAGCGCACCCCGAAGTACGACATCGAGTTCCGTACATCAGATAAGGAATATGACTATGAGATCAACGCCAAAAACGGAAGTATCATAGAAAAAGATGTAGAAAATATTAAAACACCGCAGTCACAGCAGAGCTCAAAGCCGAGCGGCAATAATAATAACAGCTACATCGGCGTCGAAAAGGCAAAGCAGATCGCTCTAAGCGATGCAAACGTATCAGCGGGCAATGCCACATTTACTAAGGCAAAGCTCGACAGCGACGAGCGCACCCCGAAGTACGACATCGAGTTCCGTACATCTAATAAAGAGTATGATTATGAAATCAATGCCCTGAACGGAAATATCATAGAAAAAGATGTAGAAAATATTAAAACCCAGCAGTCACAGCAGAGCTCAAAGCCGAGCGGCAGCTACATCGGAGAAGAAAAGGCAAGGCAGATCGCCTTATCTCATGCGGGTCTTTCGGCATCGGAAGTAAGGTTCATAAAAACCAAGCTCGACAGAGATGATGGCAGGTATGTATACGAGATCGAATTTGTAAGCGGCGTATTAGAATATGATTATACTATTGACGCAATATCCGGAAAGATTCTTGAGTATGACAAAGATTTTGATTAAGTAACAACAGAAAATCAGCTCCCCGAGGTCTTAACTGACTTCGGGGAGCTTTTTTCCCGATAAACACATATTTTTGATCAAATGCTTGAATGTATTTGAACAGTAAAATATGCGCGTTGTGAAAACTTGAATTTCAGATAAAATTCTTAATAAATTTTTCATGCAAATGCTTGACAAATCGGTTAGTTTATGCTAATCTGATATATGTAGTTAAATAAAACTAACCGTATTTTATAAGGTCGTGTTAGTCATAACTAATATACACAGCGGAAAAGGAGTGATATATTATGCCTTTAACCATGGCTCAAGCAGGTGTGGCAAATCGAATAAAGAGGATAGGAGGTAAAGATGAGGTCAGAAAATTTCTCGAGGAACTCGGCTTTGTCGCGGGGAGTGACGTTACTGTAATCTCCGAAAATAACGGCAACGTAATAGTAAATATAAAGGACAGCCGTGTAGCAATAAGCCGGGAGATGGCAAATAAAATAATGATATAAAGTTGTACGGATTGAGATCGGCTATCTGCCGGACAAATAAGAGTCAAGAAGGGAGAATGTATAGTGACACTGAAAGATGTAAAGGTCGGAGATACGGTAAAGGTCGTTAAGCTCCACGGGGAAGGAGCGGTAAAGCGCCGCATCATGGACATGGGTATTACTAAGGGCGTTGAGGTTTTTATCCGTAAAGTTGCACCTCTCGGAGATCCTGTTGAGGTCACTGTCAGGGGATATGAACTTTCAATCAGAAAATCCGATGCGGAAATGGTTGAGGTAAGCGCTTAAATCACTTCTATATATTTGCGTTTAAGTTAGAAATCGCTAACTTAAACGCGTACAACGGTTAGCTATAACTAATATTAATCAGGAGGAAAAACAATGTCGGTAAAAATCGCACTTGCAGGCAATCCGAACAGCGGTAAAACAACCCTGTTCAACGCGCTGACAGGTTCAAACCAATACGTAGGCAACTGGCCGGGCGTTACGGTTGAGAAAAAGGAGGGCAGGCTAAAGAGCGACAAAAATGTCGCCATAATGGACTTGCCGGGCATATATTCACTTTCGCCGTACACTCTTGAGGAGGTCGTCGCGAGAAACTATCTCATCACCGAGCGTCCCGACGCTATACTGAATATCATAGACGGTACAAACCTTGAGAGAAATCTTTACCTTACTACTCAGCTTACGGAGCTGGGAATACCGGTCGTTATCGCTGTCAATATGATTGACGTTCTAAAAAAGAAGGGTGACGTTATCGACCTGAAGGAGCTTTCCAATAAGCTCGGCTGTGAGGTATGCGAAATTTCCGCACTCAAGGGTACAGGCATACGGGAAGCCGCCGAAGCCGCTGTCAGGGCGGCAAACAGCAAAAAACAGTCAAAAGCCGTCCACACATTTTCTAATGACGTTGAAACAATACTTTCGGAAATCATTCAAAGACTTCCGGACGATATTCCCGATGAGCAAAAACGCTTCTATGCGATAAAGCTTTTTGAAAGGGACAGCAAAATTATTGAAGCGAATGAAAAACTGCCTGATGTTGAGGATATAATAAAAGCCGCCGAGGAGAAATTCGACGACGATTCAGAGAGCATTATCACCAACGAAAGGTACTCGTACATAAGCTCCATAATCAAAGGCTGCTATAAAAAGAAAAGCAAGGATAAACTGACTATATCGGATAAAATAGACAGGATCGTCACAAACCGTTGGCTTGCGCTGCCGATCTTTGCTGTTGTAATGATCATCGTTTACTACGTTTCAGTTACGACGGTTGGCTCTCTTGCGACCGACTGGGTAAATGACGGTGTGTTCGGCGACGGCTGGTATCTGTTTGGAATAGGCCGCGGTGATTATGAAAGCGCGGCGGGCGATTACGAAACAGAGCAGGCGAAAGTCGACGCTTACCTTGACGCCGCCGCAAAGGCAGAGCTTGATACAGAGAGCTTTAATGAAGCTCTTGAAATAACAAAGTCTGAGGACGCGGCTGACGCTGAATACGCGGAGGCTCAGGCGGCTGTTGAAAGTTTCATGGCGGAGGCTAAAGCAAAGAAAATCACAGCTTCCGCCGAAATTGAAGATGAGGACGGAAATATAGAGGAAACCATTCCCGTTGACTACGCTGCCTTTGAAAGCGCGCTTGGAGCGGAGGAACCTGATATGGCTGACTATGGCGTGTTTGTTCCCGGTATTCCGAGCCTGATAGAGCGGGGGCTTTCAGCCATAAATACAGCGGATTGGCTTAACTCACTTATTCTTGACGGCATTGTCGCGGGTGTAGGTGCTGTTCTCGGATTTGTTCCGCAGATACTTATTCTCTTTTTCTTTCTTGCGTTCCTTGAATCATGCGGCTATATGGCGCGTGTCGCGTTCATAATGGACAGGATTTTCAGAAGATTCGGTCTTTCGGGCAAATCCTTTATACCGATGCTTATCGGTTCCGGATGCGGAGTACCCGGTATAATGGCGTCGCGAACGATTGAAAACGACCGCGACCGCAAGATGACAATAATGACTACAACATTCATACCGTGCAGCGCGAAGCTTCCGATAATTGCTCTTATCGCAGGCGCGATATTCGACGGAGCCTGGTGGGTGTCGCCGCTCGCGTATTTCATAGGTGTGGCGGCAATAGTTGTATCGGGTATTATCCTCAAGAAAACCAAGATGTTTGCGGGAGATCCCGCTCCGTTCGTTATGGAGCTTCCCGCGTATCATCTTCCCACTGCGGGCAATATTCTGCGCAGTATGTGGGAGCGCGGATGGTCGTTTATAAAGAAGGCGGGAACGATAATTCTTCTCTCAACGATTTTCGTATGGTTCACGTCGAGCTTCGGAATAGTTGACGGTCAGTTTAGAATGCTTGAGAGCGGAGAACTTGATCTCAGTTTCCTCGCCGTCATAGGCAGCGCCATAGCATGGCTGTTTATTCCTCTCGGCTGGGGTAACTGGCAGGCTGCCGTTGCCGCCGCTACAGGTCTTGTCGCAAAAGAAAACGTCGTCGGTACATTTGGCATACTTTACGGCTTTGCCGAAGTCGCGGAGAACGGCGCTGAAATCTGGGGAAATCTCGCCGCTTCCTTTACGGGTCCGGCCGCGCTTTCGTTTCTCGTATTCAACCTCTTGTGCGCGCCATGCTTTGCGGCAATAGGCGCGATAAAGCGCGAGATGAACAGTGCCAAGTGGACATGGTTCGCGATAGGCTATCAGTCTGTGTTTGCCTACGCAATATCTCTCTGCATCTATCAGTTCGGCAATCTTTTCACAGGCGGAGCATTCGACCCGTTTGTCATACTTGCTTTCCTCGTCGCGGCGTTCATTGTTTTTCTGCTTGTAAGACCCTACAAGGAGAGCAGCCACCTGACAGCAGATGAAAAACTTCGTACTTAAAGGGGTGTTTTTATGCTTGAGTTTTTAGCCGCGAATGCTTCTACAATTATAGTTGCTCTGATTTTGGCGGTAATTGTGTTTTTTATCATAAGAAGTATGGTAAGGAACAAGAGGAAAGGAAAAAACTGTGAAGATTCATGTTCCTCCTGCGCTGATTGTGAATTTTGTCACCATACGGAATCCGCCAAAAAAACTAAATAATATGCCCTGTATTTTCAACGGTTATAGTTTGCTTATATCAGAGTTAAATTTAAATTAAAAATATAAAAGCCTCACGACGGAGAACACTTTCCGTCGTGGGCTTTTTTAATAGGTGTTCGCCACGTCAAGGCACGGCTCCCGCCTAAGATACGGGGAAGTAGTGACTAAGTTATTATTATATCAAATCCCGCAGCACTTTCCCTATATCTCCGTCAATGCAAATTGACCGCTCGCTGATTTCTTTCGGGCAGACAGCCTCGCCGGAGTTTATACAGGCATAGACTGCATTTGGGTTTTGCGCCGTCATGCGCCAGAACGGGTACTTGATTATAACAGGGGTGTTGTATCCGACGCCAAGCTCCAAAAAGAGAACGCGCTGTCCCTGCCTTGTCCGCAGAAAGCTTTCATAGCGTTCCGCTGCCAAATGCCAGCCCTCGTCCTCCACAAACTTATCATCGGAGCGGAGATTCATGGTCACGGGTCTGCCGCAGCGAGGGCAGACGGGCAGCAGTTCTGTCGGAATCCGCATATCCTTCTGCCGCTCTATCATCTGTCGAACCGCGCTCTCATTATCAAAAGTTTCTTGACAGCAAGGCTCTGAACACTGAAACAGTCCATAGTCGCCCTGTGTGTAGAACAGACGCTTTTTATCAAAGCCCGATTTCTGAAAACAGTGATCTACATTCGTAGTGATTACAAAATAATCTTTACCGCGCACAAGGCGCAGAAGATCGTCATAGACAGGCTCAGGCGCGTCCATATAGCGGTTGACAAAGATATACCGGCTCCAATACGCCCAATATTCTTCCGGGGCGGAGTATGGATAAAACCCGCCCGAATACATATCCCGTAAGCCATATTTGACCGCGAAATCGGAAAAGTATTTTTGAAACCGTTCACCGGTATAGATTAAGCCCGCCGAGGTTGAAAGCCCCGCGCCCGCTCCGGCCACAACGGCGTCGGCGGTGTTAAGAGCTTCTTTCAGCCTTTTGATATTATCCGAGTAAGTCCCGGTAGATTTTATAATCCGCATTCTTGAAAACATTAAATATCACCTCAATATCGCCTTTGTATTGCCGAACAGTCTGCACGGCCGTTTCTGCCGCCAAATTATTCGGAAAATGAAATTCCCCTGTTGATATACAGCAGAACGCCACACTTTCGATTTTGTTCTGCCGTGCAAGCTCCAGACATGAGCGGTAGCATGATGCAAGCGTTTCTCTGTCCCGCTGTGTGACCGCGCCGTGTATGATCGGGCCCACTGTGTGCAGAACATATTTGCACGGGAGATTATAGGAGGGGGTTATCTTCGCCTGTCCCGTCGGTTCCTCATGCCCCTGTTTCTCCATGAGCTTTGCGCAGGCAAGCCTGAGCTGTACTCCCGCGTATGTGTGGATCGCGTTGTCAATGCAGCCGTGACAGGGTACATAGCAGCCTGTCAAGCCGCTGTTAGCCGCGTTTACAATGGCGTCGCAGCAAAGCGCGGTAATATCGCCCTGCCATATATAAATACCGTCCTCACAGGGCGTCAGCTCAGCTATATCCGTAATACCCTTATTGGCGGTTTCCTCACGCAGATATTCGTCCTGCACGTCAAGAAAGCCGTCGTCTATCGGGCGCGGCGGGCGCATATTCATCAGTGAACGCAGCAGCCTTTTCTGCTCCGTTGTGTTTTCGGGTATCCGCAAGCCGCTATACTGCGGCTGCTCGTCAATAAGCCATTGAATGAGAAATTGCCTTCGCTCCGTTTGCGTCATGATTTTTTCCTCCTGTATCGGACAATGCTTGCGCCGTCTTTCACACTCGTCTGTGATATGCCGTTAAAATGAAAAATACTGTTTCATACTATTATCCTTACTTTAATATTTAAATCGGTAAATCGGTCGGACCGGATAAAAGCCGTATGATGCCGGCGTTTTTCCTCCGGCAATACATTTCTTATTAAGTTTATCACTTGTCGGAAGTTTCTCGTGAATTACCGTGGGCGGAAGACGCCTTGTCCTCAGTCCATACGGCGAGTACGGTTTTTTGTTCCCTGTACCTATAATCATACTGGTTTTTTCTTAATGCACAAGTACGCGCTTTTTTGTAACTATTTAGTGTTTACAGCTTTTTAAGCGGGAATACTTTTGTTCTGAGTATTGACTGAATATGAATGCCGCGCATACTATTCTAAACTTGATAAAAAAAATAAACAGCAGCTGTAAATTCAACACCGCTTGCAAGAGCAGGCGTTTAATGTTAAACTGTTTACATGAATATTGTGAGTGGTGATTGATATGAATGAAACAAAATTTGTCGCGACGTGCCTTTTAGGGCTTGAGGGCTTAGCGGCGGCGGAGCTTCGACGCATGGATATTAAGAATGTAGAGGCTCGGAACGGCAGAGTGCTTTTTTCCGGCTCACAGAGTGATATGGCGCGCGCGAATATCTGCTCGCGTTACAGTGAGAGAATACTTGTCCAAATGGGAGAATTTAAAGCGTTAAGTTTTTCGGAGCTTTTTGATTGCGTTAAAAGTCTGCCATGGGAGGAGTGGATAGGGAAGGACGACGCTTTCCCCGTAACAGGCAGAGTGCTGGATTCAAAGCTTTCAAGTGTTCCCGACTGTCAGTCGATTATTAAAAAGGCTATCGTCGAACGTCTTAAGACCAAATATAAGGTAAGCTGGTTTGAGGAAACGGGCGCGCAGGTCAAAGTTAAATTTCTTATAATGAAAGACATTGTAAGTATCATGCTCGATACGTCGGGAGCGGGACTTCACAAGAGAGGTTATCGCGAAAATTCCGCCTCCGCTCCTATCAGGGAAACTCTCGCCGCGGCTTTGGCGGATCTTTCTCATGTTCGTCCGTTCAGCCGCGTTATAGATCCTTTCTGCGGTTCGGGGACTATTTTGATAGAGTCTGCACTTAAAGCGCTGAATATTGCCCCGGGACTGCGCCGCAGATTTGCCGCCGAGAGATGGTCATGCGCCGACGACAGCTCATGGCGTTCGGAGCGTGAACGCGCTCGGGACATTATAGACAGAAGCGCGGAATTTCAGGCATACGGCTATGACATTGACCCTCTGGCGACAGAGCTTACAGACGAAAACGCGAAAAAGGCGGGAGTAGCCGCAAGGATCCATACAGAGGTGAGGGGCATAGAGGATTTTTCGTCCGAGTTCGCAAAGGCGGCGGTTATATGCAATCCGCCGTACGGAGAAAGACTTCTCGACATAAGGCAGGCACATAATATATACAGTATAATGGGTGAAAAATTTCAAAAGCGGGAGGGCAGAAGTTATTGCATTATAAGCCCCGATGATGAATTTGAGAAGCTTTTCGGCAGAAAAGCGGACAAACGCAGAAAGCTTTACAATGGAATGATAAAGTGTCAGGTATATATGTACTTTAAAAGATAATATCCGGGAACACGGATATGCCGCTCTTATCGTGCCGCGGGCAGTCTGAGCGCGTTTGTGTTCCCTTTATTTTTACGGGGTTTCGTAATATTGTAATATCCTTTTTTCCGCTCGTTCGAGTTTTTTCCCTATCGGCTTATACATCAGCATAAGAAACACAACATTGGAGAAAGCGTATATAGCCGTGTGAGGAAGCGACGATAAAAGAGCCGCGAAATAAAGGTTAAGGTCAAGCCCGTTGCTGTACCAAAGGACGCTCCACAGGTCGAGTATGAATGAATAAAGGAATCCCGCGAAAATACCGTAGAGTACGAGCCAGAGTCTGCCGCGTCTGAGCTGCCTGCCGAGAATACCGGCGATAAATCCTATTATCCCCCAGGCGAGCATTTGAAACGGCGTCCAAGGTCCCTGCCCGAAATAGATGTTTGAAATAAGCGCGCTGAACGAGCCTGTGAAGAATCCCGCCGAGCTGCCCAGATAAAGCGCGGTTAAAACAATAATGGCTGTATCGGGCTTGAACGCGGGGAACGGTGCGAAAATAAATCTTCAGACCACAGTGAGCGCGGTCATAACGGAGGATATGATCAGCATTCGAGTTTTACCGCGCTTCTCATATCCCGTATAAAACAGTATACAGGAAAAAAACGCGACGGATATTGAAATAAACGCGTATGATTTTTCACTGAAAATACACGCGCCTGTAAAAACCGTTAACGGTATCAGCACAAGAGGTATTATGTATTTTAAAGCGTTTTTCATGATTTCCCCCAATCCAGCGAGGAAACAGCTTCTTTGGCGGTAATTATCCTGTTGTCGAAACGACGCATTATCTTATTGGCCGATGTTGTGTAGCAGCGGTTTTGTGAGAAAAATTCATGCGGTTCACCCTGCGAGGCTATTTCTCCGCCGAAAAGCAGCGCGCATCTGTCGGCGCACATTGCCGCGAAATCCATGTCATGACTTACGACGATCATAGAGATTCCCTTTGCTTTCAGCTTTAAAAGCGTGTCGGCAATTCTTCGTTTTAACAGCGGATCCGCGCCCCTTGTCGGTTCGTCAAGCAAGAGGATTTTCGGATCGCACGCGAGAACCTTTATGAGCGCACATAGCTGAAGCTGACCGCCGCTCAGGTCATACGGGTGCTTGCTTAACAGATGCGATATATCAAAGCCGTATTTCTCCGCGTTAGCTCCCGTCTCCCTGAAATCCTCCTCAATGCTGTCCTTTACAAAAACAGTATGTACGTCCTGCGGAAGCAGGGCAATATTATTCCTGTAGAGAGTTCTGTCCTTATACGCGCTCGGTTTTTTGCCGAAAATGCGTATATGTCCTGTGTGATTCATGTATAATCCCGCGGCGACATTCAGAAATGTGGTTTTACCCGACCCGTTGCCGCCTAAAATAAAGAGTATTTCGTTTTCAAAAAGTTCCAGCGATAAATCCCTGAGAATATAAACGCTGTTTTTATCATATTTAAATGAAACATCACAAAGCTCT
This sequence comes from uncultured Clostridium sp., assembly GCA_964385235.1. GTDB lineage: Bacteria > Bacillota > Clostridia > Oscillospirales > Acutalibacteraceae > Pseudoruminococcus. The sequence continues at coordinate 1,935 of CAYLOD010000056.1, read as the reverse complement.
AAAACGGGATTTTGATTTTTTTCTTTTGCTTCTATGACAATGGGTTCGACAGTAAGTTTTCTTTCTATATAGTCAGCGGCTGCTTTCGCGGTGAGCGGACACTCCTCATTATTTTTTAAAAAAGGAGAGGTTATCTTGACGGCGTCGGGCATAGCCTCAAAAAAATATGTGTCGTGCCTGATTTGTGAGCGGATATTTTCGGGAGCTTCATTGTAAAATATTTTTCCGTTTTTGAGAGCCATAAGCCTGTCACACATGGGGAGAACATCGTCAAGACAATGTTCGGCTATTATTACAGATATTGACAGATCGTGATTCAGTTTTTCAAGTGTTTTAAGAAACATTTCTCTCGCTATCGGGTCGAGCTGTGCCGTCGGTTCGTCGAGGATCAAAATTTCAGGACTCATCGCAACAACTGACGCAAGGTTTAAAAGCTGTTTTTGACCTCCCGAAAGTTCCGATGTTCTTTTGAAAATTATATCCTCAATGCCGAAATAGCAGGCGGTTTCGGCAATCTTTCTTTTGATAACAGAATTTTCAAGCCCGAGGCTTTCAAGTCCGAATGCAAGCTCATGATAGACCTTGTCGGTTATTATTTGACTGTCTGGGTCCTGAAGCACAAAGCCTATCTCGCAGGCTGACGCGCGTTCGCTGATACTGTCAAGCCTTGAGCCCTTGTAATATATTTCTCCCGTTGATTTTCCCGCGGGTCTGAGTTCACGTTTCATCATTCTTAAAAGCGTCGTTTTTCCGCAGCCTGTTTCACCGCATAATATGACAAATTCTCCGCGGGATATATTAAATGAAATATCGTCAAGTATGTTTTTTTCGCCGTCATATGAGAATACAAGATTCCTGATTGAAAATATTTCCGTTTATATTCACTCCCATAATATGTTTATTATATTCTATCATTTTTGAAAGCTTTATGCAATTTTATGTGATAAATTTAAGCACAGTATATACGGTTTATATTTTTATGGAAAAAACCACCGTAAACGGTATATAACCGGTTTTCGGCGGTTTTATTTTTTTGATAAATCAATATTGTTTCAATATGATACTGAAATTGCCGTCAGAGTCGACATTCAGCCTTATGGTTTTAATGTGTCTTTCATAAAAGTTTAATATTTCCTTTTCACTTGCTTCTATCCGAGCCTGTTTGAACAGGGTAAACGCAAGCTCCTTTCCGTTGTATTTAACTATGTCGGGGAGATATTTTTTTAACTCGCCTATAAGAACGGCTTTTTTAAGCTCCTCGATATTTCCTGTGCAAAAATCATCAAGTGAACAGTAATATATATTGTGCTGTTCAAGCGTTTCCTTAATCGCTTGACTGCATTTACTGTATTCGATCACTACGAGAAACTCGGCGTCCGGCAAAGATGAGATAAGCCCCCAATAATCCGAATCGCTTGATAATAAAATAAATGAAGTGACATTATCGTTATAATATTCCTTGCTGATTTCGGCGGTTAAACGAATATCTACAATAGATTTATGGTCAACCACACGTTCTACTTCAATATGTTCGACGGGAATATTTATAAATTTTTCGAGATAATCCCACCCGTTTGTCGTATGGTTGTCATCGAACAAAATAATTTTATGTATTTTTTCAATCTCGTTTTGATTAAGATTTTTAAGCATTCCGTAGAGCTTATAAACATCGGAATTTTCACAATCGACCGCGAGAACTGTTTTGTCGCTTGAATTTATAAAATCATATATGTTATTTTTCACATCGCTGACGGCGTTTTTATACTTACTTTTATCTCCGAAATAATCCCCGTGCATTTCATAGAGTATTTCAAGAAATTTACCGTCAGTATAAAGCAAATTTCCTAAATCCTTTGGGTTCCAGTGAATATATACTTGAAACGGATATGAATCGATATTTGCCATATATTTTTCAAATTCGGACTTCTGAACCTG
>CAYLOD010000055.1:5682-12875 GCA_964385235.1 uncultured Clostridium sp. | reverse complement strand
TGTCCGCAGTTATAACTACAAGAGGAACGTTCTGATAGAATGCCTCAGTAACAGACGTGAGATAGTTGGACGCGGCAGTTCCCGAAGTACAGCACATAACCACTGTTTGTTCAAGCTTAAGCGCAAGCCCCATCGCAAAAAATCCCGCGCTTCTCTCATCTATTATACTGTAAGTTTTAAAATACGGATCAGCTTCAAATAATCTGGCAAGATTAAGGTTCCTTGAGCCGGAGGAGAGTACAACGTGCTTTATCCCGTACTGCTTAATAAGCGTCACCAGTATTTTACAGCGCGCAAAATCCTGCGATACCGGGGGAACAGGTTTACTTTCATCTTCCTCAGTCTCATCATTATTTTCCTTTACAACCTTCTTAGCCGCAAGCGCGTTTTTGAGCCATTCAAGGCTTCTTTTTGACTCTCTGCTCATAATCTCATCAATAGCATTATAATCAATCGGTTCAAAAAGCGAATCGTCAGTTAATATCCTGTTTACATCAGTAACCAACCTGTCAGTAAAGTTAAACGTATTTGCAAGCGACCTGAATCTTGAAAAGCCTCTTCCTTTATTTGTAATAGAAATAAAATTCTTTTTGAAAATCATCGAAAAGCAAGTGCCGTGACACGAGTCCGTTACAACAAATTGCGCGTTGCTGAGATAGTAAAGCCAATCCTCAACCTGAAGATCTTCAATACAGTTATCCATATCCATAAGTTTTTTATTCTTTTCAAACTTCCAGAAAAAGCCGTCAAGCAGGTTGATAATTTTAATACCGCCAAGCTTTTTTGAAACATGGAGCAGCGCCTGTTTCTTTTCAGGGGTAGGATCAAGAATATATGCCGCTATAAACGGCTCGGTTTCACGATGTGTCGACTTTTCGGCAAGAGGCTTGTACACAGTATCGGGATCAACGAGAAATACAGGATCAAGCACCTGTGTGGCGTCAACGCCGTAAACATCCTTGCAGATCCTCACGCCGTCGTCTTCCCTCAATGAAATCGCGTCAAAGCGCTTCATATATCCCGAAATTATCTTTCTTTCGTCTTCAGGCGCAAAATCTATTGAATGTCCGAAAGATGTAGCATATGTCAATTTTTTCTTGCTTCCGTCGGCAAAACTCAGATAGAACAGCTTTCCGAAATTCTTGCTGATGCCGTAATTCCAAAGTTGGTCGGAGCCGAGAAGAAAAGTATCGCAATAGTCGTTAAGCTTATAAAACTCTTCCATTTTCAGCTTGGGACTTATGTCATAATGTTCCTCAGCAAATCTTCTCGAATGAGTAATGGTATGCTCTATGTCAGATCCCTGTTTCATTTTATCTATCATCAAAACAGAGTAACCGAGTGATTTTACAACAGTATTCAAAGCATAGTATGTCATTATGCTTCCGTAGTTACAACCGCTCCAAACTCCCAGTATACCAACGTCATATTTCTTGTCCATTTTTTTGCTCCTTATTAATTGATAAATTATAGATAGAATTTAAACTCTTTTTATTATATCAAAAGCAAACAAAAAAAGCAATAATAAATAAGTATTTTAACAGAATATTCTATCAAATTTTCTTTCCGTTTTCTATGTCTTCAATAAGGGAAAGTCTTTTGACGTGTCTGCCGCCCTCAAAAGAAGTATTGAGAAAAATACCGGTGAGCTTAACGGCAGTTTCGCTGTCTATAACCCGTCCTCCCATACACAGAATATTTGCGTCATTATGCTTTCTCGCCATTTCCGCGCAAAACTCGTCTGTACATACCGCCGCCCTGACGCCCTTGACCTTATTCGCGGCAATAGAAATGCCTATGCCTGTTCCGCAGCAAAGTATTCCCATCTCACATTCCTTATCGGCTACAGCCTTTGCGACGGCATATCCGAACCTCGGATAATCAACGGACTCGGTGCTGTTTGTACCGAAATCTTTATACTCAATGTAATTTTCATCAAGATATTTTTTAACGGATTCCTTTAATTCATATCCGCCGTGATCTGCTCCAATCGCTATCATTTATAAGTCCTCCGATTTTTATTTAATATATTATTTATCCCCGAGCTTTTTCCGCAGTTCCCGCTCCGCCTGCGGCAAACGGAGATACAGCGGCACAAGCTCCTCCGAAGATACAGTTTCCCCCATACGCGCTTTTTTGCGGGCGACTGCCGCGGTTGCGCAGGCATGTTGGTATCTGACATTGGGCGGCGCGAGCCTGATATTCGATAAACTGTCCTTCAGGCTGTCATAGCATATGTTCGCGCCATCGCCAACCAATGTTATTTTCTCTCGGAAGTCAGAGAGCTCCTCGCCTAATTCCGCTATTGACAACGCCCTGTCGTCACAGAGCCGTGTGATTTTTCCGTCAGAAGCTCTGAAAAGCGCGTTATAGACCTGCGAACAGCGCGCGTCCATAGCAGCGCAAATAATGCCGTCGCAAAATATGAGATTCTCAGCCATAGCCTCAAGCGTAGAAACGGATACGCACGGTTTATCAAGAGCCATTGTCATGCCCTTAACGCACGAAATACCTATCCTCACACCCGTAAACGATCCCGGACCCGCGTTTACCGCGAATATATCAATATCCTTAACGTCGGTATGTGTAAATTCAAGCAGCCTTTCAGCCAGCAGCATTAACGTCTGACTGTGAGTAAGCTTTGTGTTTATATAAAATTCACCCTTTAAAAAGTCGTCCTCCATAAGAGCGACTGACGCGGGAGATGCCGTCGAATCAACAGAAAGTATAAGCACTAAAGTTCCACCCCGCTTATAATAATTTCCCGCTCAGTTTCGGAAACAGGATTTATCGTGACCCTTATCGCATCTTCGGGAATTGCCTCCTCAATATTTTCGCTCCACTCTATAACAAGAACACCGTTTTCAATGTAGTCAAAAAATCCTGTGGAATATAAATCGTCGTAATTTGTCACACGGTACATATCAAAGTGGAATATCGGAAATTTTCCCTCGTACTCATGCACGAGGGAAAACGTCGGACTTGACACCCCGTCTGTTACTCCCAAGCCGAGGGCGAGCCCACGAGTAAAAACCGTTTTGCCCGCTCCCAAACCTCCAAAAAGCGCAATAACCTCATCACCCTTGAGCTTCTCCGCAAGCTTGCCGCCGATAAGCTCCGTTTCCTTTGGCGAGTATGATATATATTTCTTCAAGCTGAAACTCAACCCCCATCAGAACAATCCGTAGATCTTACCTTTCTCGTCAACATCTATCCTGTTGGCGGCCGGAAACCTGGGAAGTCCCGGCATAGTCATAATATCTCCCGTATATACCACAACAAAGCCCGCGCCGTTTGAGATCCTGACGTCGGATACCGTAATCGTGAAGTCCTCGGGTCTGCCGAGCAAAGACGGATCGTCCGAAAGAGAATACTGCGTTTTCGCGATACATACGGGCATATCGCCCTTATAAAGCTTCTCCGCCTGTGCGAGAGCTTTCTTGGCCGCCGCTGTAAATGCAACGCCCGACGCGCCGTATATATTCTCGGCGACAGCCTCGATTTTCTCGGTAATAGTCAAGCCGTTTTCATACATAAGTTTAAAATCAGAGGGCTTTTCGACAGCCTCGCATACCTTTTTCGCAAGCTCTATTCCACCGTCCGCGCCCTTTGCGAATACTTCCGCGAGTGAGAAATCCGCCCCGTTTTCACGGCAGTAGCTTTCAATAAATTCAAGTTCCTTTTCTGTGTCGGATTCAAAGCGATTTATCGCGACGACAACGGGTACTCCGAATTTCTTCATATTCTCAATATGTTTTCCGAGGTTTACTATACCGGCTTTCAGCGCGTCGAGATTTTCAGATTGAAGCTCCGTCTTGGGCACTCCGCCGTTATATTTCAGCGCGCGAACCGTAGCCACAAGGACTACCGCGTTCGGCTTCAGCCCCGTAAGGCGGCATTTTATGTCAAAAAACTTTTCGGCGCCGAGGTCCGAGCCGAAGCCCGCCTCCGTTATGCAGTAGTCGCCCAGCTTCAGCGCAAGCCTTGTGGCACGTACAGAGTTGCAGCCGTGCGCGATGTTTGCAAAGGGTCCTCCGTGCATAATCGCGGGAGTGCCGTCTATCGTCTGGACAAGGTTCGGCTTAAAAGCATCTTTCAATAAAGCCGTCATGGCGCCGTTTGCCTTGAGGTCGCGTGCAAAAACCGGTTCGCCGTCGAGCGAATAAGCGACAAGAATATTCCCAAGACGTTCCTTGAGGTCGCTGATTGATGACGCAAGACACAGTATAGCCATGACCTCGCTCGCTACGGTTATGATAAAGCCGTCCTCGCGTGGAACACCGTTGACCTTGCCGCCAAGTCCCGCGACAATGCCGCGCAGCTCCCTGTCGTTCATATCAAGGCAGCGCTTTATCAATATCCTTCTTGTGTCTATCCTCAGCTCGTTTCCCTGATGAATATGGTTATCGAGCATAGCGCACAGCAGGTTGTTTGCGGCGGTTATCGCGTGCATATCGCCTGTAAAGTGCAGATTAATGTCCTCCATGGGAAGCACCTGTGAATAGCCCCCGCCTGCCGCACCGCCCTTGATGCCGAATACAGGGCCGAGCGACGGTTCGCGCAGGGCTATAACGGTTTTCTTCCCTATTTTATTCATAGCTTGTCCGAGTCCGGTCGTGACTGTCGTTTTGCCCTCGCCCGCGGGAGTGGGATTGATAGCCGTAACCAGTACAAGCTTGCCGTCAGGCTTTGATTCAAGCTTTTTGAAAAGCTCCTCAGAAAGCTTTGCCTTATATTTTCCGTAAAATTCAAGATCGTCCTCGTCGATTCCGACATCTGCGGCAACATCCTTTATCGGTCTTAGTTCGGTCTGCTGCGCGATTTCAATATCCGTCAACATTAGTTTCCCTCTTTCGCAGAAAATTTTTGTAAAATGATTATAGCATATTTTGTAGTTCGCAACAAGTACTTGCGCAGATTTAGCCGCTTATTTTATCCCGAACGCCTGTTTATTTCCGCTCTTTCCTTTTACCTTTGCGGACACGCTCAGCAAAAAGAGCATAGAAAGAAGAAGCAGAGCTATGCTTCCAGATATATGCGTTGACATATCCGGAACAGGTCTTTCACTGAAACTGCTGTAAACATTATTTACCGGATTATAAAATAATGTGATAACATATGTGATACTTCCGCTTATGACTGCATTCATTAATCTGAAAAGGAGAAAAAGCCCCTTGTTTATTCCAACATCCGAGAGTATGCCCCATATCTGCATATGGACGCACAGACCTCCGAAAGCTACGGCGGACGACAGCAGCCAAAGCGGGAACCCTCCCTCGGCTATTTCGGAGCAGGCGCCTGTCACCTCTAAAATTGACGGCAAAATAATTTGCGAAAATCTGCCGAAGCCTAAGGAGTACAGTAATTTCTCAACGGCACCGCCGAAATTACTTTGTTCAATAACGCCGATAAACGCTTGAAAAAGTATTACGAGAGCGGAAAGAGAAATTATGCCGTTCGCAGCGTCTGAGCAGGATTTCACAAAAGCGTTTTCCGACGAGAATTTCCGCTCCTCTGTTCTTGATTTATTTAAAACATCGTCGGAATAAAAAAATCTTGATATTATCCCCAATATCAGCCCTGATATGATCTGCGAAATTAAAATGATTACCCCGAGCGCGCTGTTTTTCAGCAGGAGCGTACCTACGGCGGTTATCAGAAATGCGGGTCCCGCGCCGATACAGAAAAGCGACATGCGCTTCGCTTGATTTCTGCTTATCTGCCCTGTTTCAAATAATCCCGCTATACCTCTCGCCCCAACGGGGAAGCCGCCTATAAAGCTCATTATCACAGTAGGGGCCGCCGAACCCGGCAGCCGGAACAGTACGCCCGTTATACGGGAAAATACCCGGCTCAGCTTAGATGAAATTCCCGAACGCACTATATATGAAGAAATAACCATAAACGGAAAAAGCGACGGGATCAAAAGTTCACCGCAGTATTTCAAGCCTAAAGCCGCGCCGTCGGACGCTCCCCTCGGAAAAGCTATGAGCAAAAGACAGCAAATGATTACCGCTGATATTTGAACAAACGACTTCACAGCGTTATTGTATTTCAATATATCGATCATGATACATCACCGAATTAAATAATTAAACGCTAAGAGCAAGGCGGTCGTGCCGCCTAAGTTATATATATGCTCTAAAGTGATTTTTATAGAATCACGGTCATAAGAATATATAAACACATTGCTGTCGGAGGTGTCGTTGTGAAAAAGAAAAGTGATGAAACCGGATCTCGCCCGCTCGGCGGTCTTGGGCTGCCATACGGCATAGTAGGAAACTCCGTTCACATAGAAATCAACGGAAACCGCGAGGCGGTAATTGACGGCAGCAGCGGGATACTCGAGTACAACGAAAACTGTATTCGAATAAGTGTACAAAAGATGACCATAGCCTTTAGGGGACGGGGTCTTAATATACGCTGTCTTTCGGAAAACTCAATGGTCATAGAGGGATATATAAACGCGGTCGAATATGTCTGCTAAAGAAATAAAGTGCACTAAAGGAGCAATAACGAGTGATACTGCGATTTATCCGATGGTTTTGGGGATATGCAGAATTTACCGCAAGGGGTAAATTCCCCGAACGGCTGCTGAACCTCACACTGAAAAACGGCATAAGACTTTGGGGTATGCGTTCCGACAACGATTCTCTCAGCGCATATGTTTCAGCGAGAGATTACGCTCTGCTTCGCCCGCTCGCGAGGCGGTGCGAAGTGACCCTGCGCTGTACAAAAAAGGGAGGACTGCCGTTTGCCCTATTACAGTATAAGCCGAGAAGCGGATTGGTAGTCGGCGCAATATTATATATAGTTATATCTATTTTTCTTTCGGGGTTTGTGTGGAACATTAAAATCAACAACGCCGAAAACATAAATGAATATGAACTCAGAAACGAACTGAAATCGCTCGGACTTTATGAGGGAGCGAAAATTTCAGATATAAATGTCGATGACATAAAAAATAAAGCGGTTATTGATATGGGCAATATCGCATGGATCTCGATAAATATGACAGGTACACTGGTTAATGTAGAGATAAGCCCCAGAGTAGATAAACAGGAAAATATCAAAACAGAGCCGTCAAACATTATAGCGAAAAGCGACGGCGTCATAAAGAAAATCGAGGCGTACGACGGGCAAGCCGTTGTCAAGCAGGGGGAGGCGGTTTTAAAGGGACAGATGCTTGTAAA
>CAYLOD010000055.1:680-5672 GCA_964385235.1 uncultured Clostridium sp. | reverse complement strand
GCATACTCGAATATGAGATCGGAGGATTTACGCTAAAGCATTCCGATGCTAAAGTCTACGCGGAAACAAAACGAACGCTGAGCGTCACTGTTCCGCTAAAAGAGGAGGTAATAACGAAAAGTGACAGCAGCCTCGTAAAACAAAAAATTAACACCCTGTGGTTCAGCTTTCCTGTAACCATGACAGGAACACCGAGCGGAGAATACTCTACAAGGATAACAAGAGAAAACGTATACCTCTTTGGTTCAAAAATCCCCATTGAAATAACGACAGAAAAATATGATCTGTATAATAAAAATATTAAAAAGCATACGGAAGCAGAGGCGCGGAAAATAGCGGAAAACAGGATAGCTGTTTTAGAGGCGTTCAGCCTCAGCAACGTAGAATCCTACACAAAAAAATACACGCAAAAAATCAGCGGCGGAAAGCTGATTTTAACAGGCACCTACACCTGTTTAGAGGACATAGCGGAGCAGCAGAAAATAAAAATTGACGGCTCAATCACCAAAGGCAGTGATGAGCCGTCTGAAAACGGAGCTAAAGCAGATTAAAATCGGGAACATACTCCTCGCCTGCGGAGGACATCTCCTGTAAAAATCCGTCCAGGTCCGTTGTATCGAGGTAATCAACCACTGTTTTATATTCCTCCTCGGTAAGCCGCCTGTTTATTTCGGGATATTTATCGGCGGAACCGAGAGGGGTGTACTGCGCCATAAGGCTTAGCAGTATCTTATCGGAAAAGCTGTCAAGCATATCCAAAACGCCTAAGGAGTTATCCGTATTTGACGGCAAAATCAAGTGGCGCACAATAACACCGCTACGCATGATACCGTCATCATCTATTACAGGCTCTCCCCTCTGCCTTATCATCTCCCGCAGGGCGCCGAGCGCGTTTTCTGTATAGTCGGGCGCGTATGAATACTTAGCGGCAAGAATGTCAGACGAATATTTAAAATCGGGCAGGTAAATATCCGCAATTCCCTCAAAGCGGCGAATGGTTTCAGCGCACTCATATCCGCCTGTATTAAACACTATCGGAACATCGGGACGGTAGTCTTTGAAAACATCGAGGAGAAACTCAGCATACGGTGTCGGACTGACTAAATTTATGTTATGTACACCTTGACTGATTAAGTCCTCACAGGCATGAATAAATTCCTTTTTGGAGAAAATCCTTCCGGCAGGATTTCGGCTTATTTTGCTGTTCTGACAAAAAACGCAGCCAAGGACGCACCCTGAAAAGAAAATAGCGCCTGAGCCGTTTTTACCGCTTATACATGGTTCTTCCCAGAAATGCGGGGCTATCCTCGCGATCCTCGGAACAGTTCCGGCGCGGCAAAAGCCTTTACCGCCTATCTCATCACGGGGTGCGGAACATTTTCTCGGACAAACTGTACATGAGTCGATAGTAATCAATCTTAAATTTTCCCCCTATGTCTTTAAAAATCGAATCATACAGAAAGAAATCCCGCGAAACGGAAGTACAGCCGGCCGTCGCGCGGGATTCTAAAGACTTTAATCAATCCGATATTTAAGACAAAATATTATTTGCCGTAGTAAGCCTTAAGATATATTTCCTTAATTTCGCTCATAAGCGGGTATCTCGGGTTAGCGCCTGTGCACTGGTCATCGAAAGCATCTTCAACCATTCGGTCAAGGTTATCGAGGAAATACTTCTCATCTACACCATAATCAGCGATGGTCTTCTTAATGCCGACCTTGGCTTTAAGCTCCTCAATCGCCGCGATAAACTTCTCGAATGTATCCTCATCGGAGTCTCCGAAAATTCCGCAGAAGTTAGCGCACTCCACATATCTCTCAAGGGCGTGCGGATATTGATACTGCGAGAATGTACCCATCTTAGTGGGAACAGAAGCGGCATTGTAGCGCATAACATAAGTGATAAGTATTGCGTTGGCAACACCGTGCGGGAGATGATGATAAGCGCCGAGCTTATGCGCAAGCGAGTGACAAACTCCGAGGAACGCATTAGCGAAAGCCATACCGGCCATGCATGAGGCGTCCGCCATCTTTTCACGGGCATACGGGTCGTTCGCGCCGTTCTCATATGCGGACGGCAGGTATTTGAAGATGCTCTTCATAGCTTTTAAAGCAAGACCGTCCGTATAGTCTGTCGCCATAATAGAAGCGTAAGCCTCAAGTGCGTGAGTGAGGGCGTCTATACCCGACGCGCTTGTAAGACCCTTGGGCTGGTTCATCATGTTGTCAGCGTCAACAATAGCCATATTGGGGAGAAGCTGATAGTCGGCAAGAGGATATTTTTGACCGGTCCTGTCGTCAGTGATAACGGCAAACGGCGTGACCTCCGAGCCTGTACCGGACGACGTCGGAATAGCTACAAAGTAAGCCTTCTCGCCCATAGTCGGGAATGTATACACTCTCTTTCTGATGTCCATGAAACGCATAGCCATATCAAGGAAGTCAGCCTCGGGATGCTCATAGAGAACCCACATGATCTTGCCCGCGTCCATAGCCGAGCCGCCGCCGAGAGCGATAATGACGTCGGGCTCAAACTGTGTCATAGCCGCCGCGCCCTCCTTAGCGGACTTGAGCGTCGGGTCCGGCTGAACATTATAGAAACAGGTATGCTGTATACCCATAGAATCAAGCTTTGCTTCAATCGGCTTGACATAGCCGTTTTTATAAAGGAATGTATCGGTAACGATAAACGCCTTTTTCTTGTGCAAGACAGTGCCGAGCTCATCGAGCGCTACAGGCATACAGCCTTTCTTAAAGTAAACCTTTTGAGGTGTTCTGAACCACAACATATTTTCTCTCCTCTCAGCAACTGTTTTGATGTTAATAAGGTGCTTGACACCCACATTATCAGAAACCGAGTTGCCGCCCCACGAGCCGCAGCCGAGTGTGAGTGACGGAGCCAGCTTAAAGTTGTAAAGATCGCCTATGCCGCCGTGAGAGGACGGGGTGTTTATAATTATACGGCAGGTCTTCATAGCGTTATAGTGTTTCTCGATTTTTTCCTTTTGAGCGGGATGAATATAGAGAGCCGACGTATGACCGTAGCCGCCGTCAGCTACAAGCTGCGAAGCCTTTGCGAGCGCGTCGTCAAAGTCCTCGGCCCTGTACATTGCGAGAACGGGCGACAGCTTTTCATGAGCGAACTCCTCGCTGATGTCTACCGACTCAACCTCGCCGATAAGGATCTTTGTATCCTCGGGGACATCTATGCCCGCGAGCTGTGCAATAGTATGAGCCGTCTGACCGACAATTTTAGCGTTAAGCGCGCCGTTTATGATAATCGTCTTTCTAACCTTGTCAAGTTCATCGCCTTTCAGGAAGTAGCAGCCTCTGTCGGCAAACTCCTTCTTGACGGCGTCATAAACGCCCTTTAGAACTGTTACGCTCTGTTCAGAGGCGCAAATCATGCCGTTGTCAAATGTCTTGGAATGAATAATCGAGTTGACGGCGAGCTTAATATCCGCCGTATCGTCTATGATAACAGGCGTATTGCCCGCGCCGACGCCTATAGCGGGCTTACCTGATGAATAAGCCGCCTTGACCATACCGGGACCGCCTGTCGCAAGTATCGTGTCAACGGAACTCATAAGCTCGTTTGTGAGCTCAAGAGACGGAACGTCTATCCAGCTTATAATACCCTCAGGTGCGCCCGCAGCGACAGCGGCGTCAAGAACGACCTTAGCCGCGGCGATAGTGCATTTTTTTGCGCGTGGATGAGGGCTTATTATGATGGCGTTTCTCGTTTTCAGACATATAAGGGATTTAAATATAGCGGTAGACGTGGGGTTTGTTGTAGGAATAACCGCGCCGATAATACCGACAGGCTCAGCTATTCTCTTGATTCCGTACGCCGGATCCTCCTCTATAACTCCGCAGGTCTTGGTATTCTTATAGAAGTTATAGATATACTCTGACGCATAGTGGTTCTTAATGACCTTATCCTCTACAACGCCCATGCCTGTTTCTTCAACAGCCATTTTTGCGAGGGGTATACGCTGTTTGTTGGCCGCAATAGACGCCGCTAAAAAGATCTTGTCGACCTGCTCCTGTGTATAGGTCGCAAAAATCCTCTGCGCCTCCCTCATCGATTCAATCTTGGCTCTGAGGGCTTCAACAGTATCAATTACGTTTTCAGCCGCAGTATTCTCCGCTGCTCCAATATTCTCTTTGGGCATGATAAGTCCTCCTGTAAATATTAAACTGCTTGTAAGTTCCTGTGTATATTATAAATTATATGACATTGTTAAAAAAATGTCAATTCCTTTTTCAATTTATTAAAGCAAAACAAACGCTTAGTTTTTTTATAATGCCGGAATATTTCATCAAATAAGCCGATACATACCGGTATTTTAACGGCTGTTTTACATTATAATAATAATATTTAAAAAACTATTGGCTTCATCTGGCTTCATCTCCCCCGTCCGAAGATGCGGGTGTATTTCTGACGGATTCAGGATAAAATCAGGAGTTTGAGTCCCCGACGTCGATTTTTTGAATTTCGGTCACACCTAAGGCGTAAACCACGGTATCATTCGCCATTTGTATCTTTTTTATGCTCTGGTCACATTTCTTTTTTCCTATATTTTCCCCGTTGTCCTGCTTGTAAAGATATATTTCACTTCCTGTTGACACTGCGATATTATGACTGCTCATTGCCACAGAGTTGACTTTCAGACCCGTATGAAATGAAGCAACCGTATCACCGTCCGGCAATATCGCCAAAACATCGCAGTCGCGGCCGTCCGGATAACGCGAGAGAGAAAAAACAACACCGTTATCGGGCGTAATCTGATAATCGGTCAGTGTCTTGGATTCGTATTCGATAATATTTTTCTTATTATTCTCTATATCAAAAAAGTACGACTCCTTTTTACCGACCGCCGCCGCGTTGCCGTTATTGAAAATTTCCACATCGTAAATAATATTATCGGGGATCTCATACTTAGCTATATAATTATCCTGACTGAAATCCAATATATAAACGGCGCTCAT
>CAYLOD010000055.1:0-670 GCA_964385235.1 uncultured Clostridium sp. | reverse complement strand
CGCTCATAAGCGAGCCCTTTTGCGCAGATACGCCCGAAACAATGGCCCGCGTACCGCTTGAGTTCACGGACACGGTGTTAATATAGTAATCGGCAAAGCTGTATACATATTTTTCGTTTTTATCCTTAGTATATGCGGTCAGCTTTGAAAGATAGTCATCTGTTTGGGTAACAACGGCATACGAACCGCTGTCGGATATATCCGCGCAGAAAATCTTATTTCCGAGCGATATATTATTAACAAGGTCACTGTGCGTGAAAATTCTCAAGCCTGTTCCGCCTGTGTTAAATATCAGCGTGTAGTCGCGGCTTGTCCTCAGAACGGGACTCGCAAAAGCGTGACCGAGATTTTGGCGCTGGCCCGCGTTATCATTAAGGAGGACAACGCTTGTATCACTCACATAAACAGGCGTTTTTTCGTCCATAAGCATAAAATTGCCCTTGGTGACTTCATTGCCGTTTATCTTAGTGGGATAGCCGTCGCCCTGAGATATTCCGAGCAGATCATTCTGTATAAACCTCGATACGTTTTCGGGTGAAAGCTTGTTCCAGTTAAGTATCACGAGCAGCAACAGTACACACGCAAAAATAATCAAAAGAACCTTTAAAAGCTTTTTTACGACCTCGGGCTGTATCGGTGCCGACCATCGGGCGGCAGTGAATCAAGGCTG
>CAYLOD010000054.1:0-13000 GCA_964385235.1 uncultured Clostridium sp. | reverse complement strand
CGTCTACGCGGCAATAAGCGTCCCCCGCCGACGTCGAGCGAGGCTTGCCGAGCGACTACGCGTCTTGCGTGTCGAGGCACTCGACCGTAGAGAAATATTCAGTAAGCAACTTTTTCGCAACGTTCATAGCGACAGAGCTTTTTGCTCCGTGTTCTATCATTACTCCGATCGCGACTTGCGGGTCATTGGCGGGCGCGTAGCATATAAAGTTCGCGTGGTCGCTTCCGCTGTTTTCGGCGGTACCCGTCTTGCCCGCGATTTGTACCTTAAAATCTCCGAAAACAGAGCTGTATGTTTCATTAACGGCATTTATCATTCCCTGCCTTACGAGCTTTCTGTTTTCTTCGCTTATCTCCATGTTGTCAACAACCGTGGGCTTTTCGGGGTCGTTCTCCATTATTACCCTGTCGCGGGCATAGTTTACGACCTTGCGGACTATGTGCGTTTTCAGGCGTACTCCGTCGTTCGCAAGCGTCGCGGCATATGTCGCAAGCTGAACGGGCGATATAAGTGTGTCCGACTGACCGATAGCCGCCTGAACTGTGTTCCCGGGATACCACTCGCTGCCCCATTTTTCGCTGTTTTCGGGACCCGCTATCGCGCCGCCCGTTTCCTCTCCATCGGAAAGCTCGATACCTGTCGGACTGCCGAATCCGACACGCCTCGCATAGTTATTTATGCTTTCTATGCCCAGCAGACGCCCTGTTTCATTAAAGAAATAGTTGCATGAAACAGTTATCGCGTCAATCACGCCGATATTGCCGTGAACCCCCATACATTTTATATTTAAATCGTTGTAATAATTGTAAACACCTGTGCATGATATGTGAGTATCCTTGGTTATCGTCTTTTCCTCAAGCGCGGCGGACGCGATAAGCGGCTTAAAGGTCGAGCCGGGCGTAAACGCGCTCATAAACGGACGGTTGATGAGAGGATCACCCTTTGTTTCCGATATTTCGGTGTAGTCCTCCCAATATTTTGAAAGGTCATACGTCGGGTATGTCGCCGCGCATATAACAGAAAAGTCCTTGACGTCAAGCATAACTACAGAGCCTGAAATGCAGTCCTCGCCTGAGTTTTTCGTTCCGGCGGCTTTAGCGAGCCCGTTTGCCTCCTTGGTGGCTTCCCTGAGGGCTTTCTGAGCTAACTGCTGATACTTGGTATCTATTGTGAGATAAATGGTGTTTCCCGGCTCGGCGTTTTTTGTTTCGACCACCTCAAGAATGTTTCCGCTTGAGGACGCCCGTATCATCTGACTGCCCGACTTTCCGCGCAGACTGCTTTCAAAGGATTTTTCTATGCCGAATTTGCCGATTTTGTCGTTAAGTTCATAGCCTTTTTCGGAAAGCTCATTGTACTCCTCGCTCGAAATAGCGCCGTATGCTCCGACAATATGCGCCGCCGCTGTACCGTTGGGATTAGTCCTTATGGTTGAGCTTCTCACGTCAATGCCCGTAACGTCCTGAAAATTTTCTGAAACGATGGCCATCGTGTCCGGGCTGATTTTGTCCGCAAACGTATAAGGAACGGTCTTGCTGTAACCCATTAACTTCATGTTGTATCTGACGCTCACAATATCGCGCCTGTCCTTTTTGGAATATTTCCGGCAGCCGTACTCCTCAACGAGCTTATTCATACATTCGTCCGCGGTCGAGTATGAGTTCATATTCAGGTTGTCCTTGCTTTTGAGCTTTGCTATTTCGTCCTCCTTATCGTCCGCGAACCTGTAGCTGTCGCCGCTCACGACTATAGGGAGTACATCTGTCCACTTTTCGCCGCATTTCTCCATGAGGTTTATCAGCGAGAGAATAGAGTCGTTGAGGTTTTCCTCCTCCATATACAGCTTGTCAATGACTATCTTATAGCCTGTTGTATTTATTGCCAGACCGGCGCCGTTTACATCGAGTATTTCTCCGCGCAGCGCTTCAGACTCGACGGTATATGTCGTCGAGTTTTTCGCTACAAGGGCGTATTTATCACCGTTGACAAGCTGCCAGTCGATAAGGCGTGCGACAAATACTCCGAATATCAGCAGCAAAAGAACAACCATGAAGATTACTCTCCCGTGTCTGTTCTTTTTTTCTGAATTATATTCTGTCTGTTCCATTTGAATAAATCCTCCATGCCGCCCGCTATTCGGCTGTTGCTATTCTCAGTGCCAAGCTCCTGTTTATAAAGTACAGTATCGGCATTATCGCCACTGTATATATTATCCTAGGTATATAATGATTCATAAAGAAATATCCGGTTTCACCGTACCCCTGAAATACATAAAAAAACAGAAAATGAAGCCCGAAAACCGAGGGTATGGCTATAAGCGTTATCAAAACAGCCGTTAAAAACGATGTGCGGATAATTTCATTAGTCAAATGACTTGTAAAATAGCACAATAAAGTCAAAACAATCGCAAAAAAGCCTGTGACGCCGCCGCTTATGTCAGTAAGCAGACCTCCGACAGCCCCGAAAATAAGCGCGGGGTTCCTCGGTTCAAACATGGCTATCGTCAATACGGCAGGCAGGAGAAGATTCGGTCTGCCGCCAAAAAGCCCGGGGACGAGATTCGGAGTCCCCTGCAAGATAAAAAGTACAAGAAGCTCTATCCCGTATAAAATATATCTCAGAATTTTAAATCGCCGCTCCATCGTTATCATCCCCGTACTTTTTCTATTGTGACTTCAATTTTCCGCTGCCGCCGCTTTCCCCGGAAACGCTCCCGGCAGAGTTTTCCCGATTATTTTCCGATTTGCTTATCTTGCCCTTGTCGAGATAGTTCGTAATTACCGCTGCCGAGGTTATGTTCCGTATGTCCTCGAACGGTTCAATTACGGCAATAGGCAGGCTGTCGTACTCGTTGAGCTTTATCTCCCTGACCTTGCCTATCTGGAGTTTCTTAGGGAAAATTCCCCCAAGCCCTGATGTGACGATAATATCGCCCTTTTTGATTGTGTGCTGAGCCGGGATCTTCGTCATTGTACAGAGATTTTCATCACAATATGCCGGAGAGCCTGTAATTACGCCGCTGTCGCTTGTCCCGGAATCAAGCGCGCCTACCTTAGTATCGGGCGAAAGTATAGTCTTTACAGTGCAGGACGTCGCGTCAACCCCGCATACCCATCCGACAAGACCGTTTTCCGTAACTACCGGAGCGTGATTTTCAACTCCGTCCAAAGAACCTTTGTCAATGGTAAAGCCGTAAAAATTCTCGTTCGGGTCGCGACGTATAACAGTCGCGGGGAGAATATCATAGTCGGGATTTTCCTCTTTCAGATTATAATATTTTTTAAGCTGCTCGTTCTGCTCCTTGACCTCGTAATAGTCGACAAGCATATCCCTGAGTTTCCTGTTTTCCTCCGCGAGAGCGTCAACATCAGACTGAAGCTCTTCCGCGGATTTTTGCGGCACGGCGTTTCCCGCCGAATCAACCGCGCCGACAGTCACCTGCTGCATAGGCAGAGTTATAAGATTCACAATATATGTTCCTATTGTGCTGTTGCCCGCTGTTGCCACAGCAAGCACAAGCAAAACCGAAAGAACCCCAAGAAAGACCTTAAAGCTTTTATGATTAAATAAATTTTTCATAAATCACCTCATGCGCCGTGTCACGTCTGCGGAGGTGTCCGGCTATGTGCGGTTGAGCTTTTTGCCCGTGCCCTCGGCTACGCAGTCGAGCGGGCGCTCGGCGACATGGACCGGCATACTTGTTTCCTGCGCGACAAGCAGATCAAGCCCCCTGAGAAGAGCTCCGCCGCCCGTCAGCATTATGCCGTGGTCTATAATATCGGCCGAAAGCTCGGGAGGAGTTTTCTCAAGCGTATTTTTGATAGCTTCTACGATAAGAGAAAGCGGGTCGGCAAGCGCGTCCCTGACCTCCGCCGCGCTGATAACCACATTTTTCGGCAAGCCGTCAACAAGGTTTCTGCCCTTTATCTGCATACTTCCCTCGCCCTCATACGGATAAGCCGAGCCTATCTGTATCTTGATCTCCTCGGCTGTGCGTTCGCCTATTAGGAGGTTATAATTCTTCTTGACGTATTGAATAATCGACTCGTCAAATTTATCCCCCGCGACTCTCACGGAACAGGCGGTAACTATATCGCCGAGGGAAATCATCGCGACCTCTGACGTTCCGCCGCCGATATCGACAACGAGGCTTCCTGTCGGTTCGAATACGGGCAGACCCGCTCCGATAGCCGCCGCCATAGGCTCCTCGATAAGCTCGACCTCGCCCGCGCCCGCCTGACGCGCCGTATCCTGAACGGCTCTGCGCTCTACCTCGGTAACGCCCGACGGTATGCACACGACGACTTTCGGCTTGCTGAAAATAGACGGTCTGACCGTTGCCCTGATAAAGTGCTTAAGCATTGTGGCGGTAATATCAAAGTCCGCGATAACTCCGTCCTTGAGCGGGCGGACAGCTACTATCGAGCCGGGGGTGCGCCCTATCATCTCCTTAGCGTCCGTACCCACCGCGAGGACTGTATCCGTTCTGACGTCTACAGCTACGACGCTTGGTTCACGCATGACTATACCTTTATTTTTCAAAAAAACAAGTGTGTTGGCAGTTCCGAGGTCTATGCCAATATCCTTAGAAAATAATCCCATATCTCATTTCTCCCTCATACAAATTTATTATGTATAATTACTGTGAAAACCCGTCCTTAAAAAAGCAAGGTCATTTTGCCCCCGTTGAGCCGAAGCCGCCCGCGCCGCGTTCGGTGCCGGACAGCTCGCCGGCCTCTGTAAATTTTGCGGCGTTTACCGGAAGTATTACCATCTGGGCTATACGCTCTCCCGCCTCTACCGTGTAGCTTTCGTTTGATACGTTGCAAAGCCCTATGCAGACCTCTCCGCGATAGTCGCTGTCAACAACACCGACGCCGTTCGAGAGCGTTATACCGTGTTTTACTCCAAGACCGCTCCTCGCGAAAAGAAAAGCGGCGCAGTCGCTGCTTTCAAGCTCTATCGCTATCCCTGTCGGTATCATGACAAGGCCGCCCGGAGCTATCTCTACAGGCTCGTCTATGCAGGCGTAGAGATCCGCTCCCGCAGAGCCGCTCGTCGCCCGCTTGGGAATAATCGCGTTTTCCCTCAATTTTTTAACCTTAACTATGTGTTCCATTTTAATTTATCCTTTCGCTTGTCATTGTCGTAATCGTCAGTAAGTCCCGCCGGTTACTCACGCCGCGCTTTTAACGTTGAATGACGGGGAAGGCCCCTTATTAAAACTGTTCACTATTTATAATGTTTATTCAGTGCCGCGATAATACAGACCTCTTGTAAATTCTCCCGCTGCGGGAGCGTTTTCGATATAATCATTAAGTATACCACGGCTTTCGGCATCATTTTCGGAGGTAAAGATTAAAACCTGATAATCAACATTTTTTATTTCTCTCTGTCTGTCGGATAATATCAGCGGCACACAGTTTAAAATCTCACAGTTCCGCCTGTCGCAGACTATCGGAAATTTCCTGCCCTTGCGGTCGCGTATTGTCGGATTCGCTTTGCAGTCCCCGCAGCCCCCGCCGCCGTTTTGACGCGGGCAGTTCCTCGTCAGCATGAGAGGCAGTCTGCCGTATGACACTATACCGCGTGGAATATCTCCGCCCAGTGACGCTATTTGACGCAGCGTCAGCTCAAACGAAACCTCCGTGTCAAGCATACCTGTGTCATATGCCCATTCAAGCGAGGGGGTGTTCGACAGGTTCAGACCAAAGCCGCCGTGAATATCCATGCCGAGTTTTCGCGCCGTCGCGACCGCTCCTATGTTTGACGCGAGGACGTCGTAAACCCCTATATTTTTAAGTTCGCTAAGGCGTTTTTCTATTTCGCGTTCCCGACCGAACATCGCCCTCGGTATTTCCGCGGCAACGGCAAAGCCCCTGCCGAGCAAAGCCTTTATCTCGCTATCGGGCAAAAACATGGGGACGTATATCAGCTCGCAGTCGAGAAAATCATCGGGTATATCGCCGCTTTTGAAGCGCGCGCGCATATTCATTTTATTTTTCGCGATATGACTTTCAGATTTTGAAATTTCGGGACGGGCAAACGGGACAGGCTCCGCTTTTCCGCGTATTTTTAGGAGATCGCCGAGAGCGCCGCGGCGCAAGGCGTTGAGCGACTGCGCCGAAAGAGACAGTCCGTCTTCTACGGTACATTTAATATTATCGGCAAAAAACGGAGTTCCACCCGTCTTTTTCAAATAAATCTCACACCGCTCCGCCGACAGCGGGACTTTAACCGCCGTTTCGGGAATATTGCCCTCGACCTCGCACACATTACCCGCATTGTCGCGGACGGTGAGGCGGCTTCTTTCGTCTGCCTTTATCTCAAGTGAAAAGGAAACGGGTATCTTCCGCCTTTCGTCCTTATAAAGCGCGCGTATTTGCGTCATAATCTTACCGCTTGCCGAGGTCACGTCCTCCCTTGAGCGTATGCCGAACATTTCCGCTCCGAGTTTGCCCGTATAATATCCGTCTGTAAAGCCGGAACGTGAGAATACCGCACGCAGCTTTTCGAGAATATCGTCGTCGGCATAGCCCTTGTCAAGGCTTTGACGGCAGGCTGCGACAGCGGCGGCAACGTACTCGGGGCGTTTCATTCTGCCCTCTATTTTAAACGATGTGACGCCTATGTCTTGAAGCTCGCGCAGGTTGCTTATAAGCGACAGATCTTTCAGGCTGAGGTCGTGACCGCCGCTGCCGCCCGCGTCAAACGGAAGTCGGCACGGCTGGGCGCACAGCCCCCTGTTGCCGCTCCTCGAACCGAGCATTGAGCTCATATAGCATTGTCCGGAAACGCACATACACAGCGCGCCATGCACAAAAACCTCAAGTTCTATCGGGCAGTCGCTTCGTCGTAGAACATCGGCTATTTCAATTATCTCCTTTTTTGAAAGTTCCCTTGACAGGACAACGCGCTTAAAGCCCATATCATAGAGCATTTTTACCGCGCCGGGTGTATGTGCGGACATCTGTGTTGAAGCGTGCAGCGGCATATCGGGGGAGGCCTTTTTTATAAGAGAGGCAAGTCCTATATCCTGTACTATAACGGCGTCAATATGAATATCGCAGGCGTATTCTATAAGGTCGAGCGCGGCGGGTATTTCATCGTCGCGCAACAGAGTATTGCACGCGAGGTGAACGGCTGTTCCACGCGCATGGCAGTATTCAACGGCTTCGGCAAGTTCTCCGCGGCTGAAATTGCCCGCGTTCCCCCTCGCGCTGAAAAGCTTTGCGCCAAGGTATATCGCGTCGGCTCCCGCTCGAACAGCGGGTATGACGCACTCTGGGCTGCCTGCGGGCGCGAGTATCTCAGGTTTTATCGCCATTATTATCACCGTTATCGGCAAAAAAGCTCAGGATCTCCTCGGCCGCCTCGTCGTGCTCCTCGGAGGTCACGGCGCGCCTGCCTCTGCGCGAGGATTTTCTCACGGGAGCGGAGATCGGCTCCTGTGTTTCGCGCTGCTTTTTCGCGTCCTTTTCCGCGAGGCGCTGTCTGAGCGTTTCAATCTCAGCTTTCAGCCTTTCCGTCTCTTTGCGGGCGTCGTCAGCTTCCTCGCGGGCTTTCTGCGAATCCTCAAGGTATTCCCGGATCTGTGTTCTCATGCTGTCGCCTTGTTCGGTCATCTTTTTTGACAGATCGCAGAAGTCAAGCGCGGCGAGAATCGCCACTTTCGTAATAGAAGCATAAGGACTTGCTTCAAGTATCATTCTCATTTTCTTATCTACAGCAGAAGCAACCTTTTGTGTATATTCAACACTGTCCTCACTGAGAATATTGAACTCATTTCCGCAGACTTTTACGGTTATTTTCTTTTTTGACATTTTTACAGCCTCCAAAACAGATAATGAAGATTTTGACTTTGTTACAAAATCGGCACATTGTTTGAGTCGCAAGCCGACAAATTTTCCACAATAATTTTGACATTATTATATATTATAATACATTCCTCTTATATTAGTAAAGTCATTCGCAAAAAAAATTTCCGGCGGCAGCCCCTGCGGACAAGACGCGGCGGAGTACCTCCGCCGGAAAGACGCGAGGTCGTTTTTCGCCGTGCGGCGAAAAACTTCGCAGGGTATAGGGGTTGCCTGTGTACCGCGCAGAAAGTTTTTTATTTAATTAGCACATGGTAATTCATTGGTAACTTCGCCCCCGCGCGGCAATAAGCGTCCCCCGCCGACGTCGAGCGAGGCTTGCCGAGCGACTACGCGTCTTGCGTGTCGAGGCACTCGACCGCGTCTTGCGTGTCGAAGGCACTCGACTTCGCAGAGTATAGGGGTTGCCTGTGTACCGCGCAGAAAGTTTTTCACTTGATTAGCACATGGTAATTCATCGGTAACTTCGCGTCTACGCGGCAATAAGCGTCCCCCGCCGACGTCGAGCGAGGCCTGCCGAGCGACTACGCGTCTTGCGTGTCGAGGCACTCGACCGCGTCTTGCGTGTCGAAGGCACTCGACCGCGTCTTGCGTGTCGAAGGCACTCGACCGCCTTTTTGATTATTTTGTTGAAATTTTTTACATAATAGAGTATAATAATACTAAGTTTTTTTTAAAAACAGTAAGAACATTAAGTATATTATTCGGAGGGAATTTGGAAATGAAAAAAACGATTACACCGAGTGAAGCGCGCGACATGATTGTTTCCAAGCTGTCGCACAATTTTGGAGTTACTCCGTCCGACGCGACATACGAGCATTATTATAAGGCTGTCGCGCTTGTGCTGCGCGATATGATGAGCCATCAGTATACGGCTTTTACAAGCGCCGCGGAGGCACAAAATAAAAAGACGGTTTATTATCTCTGTATGGAGTTCCTCATGGGACGCTCACTGAAAAACACCCTTTATAATCTTGGTCTTACAGATGTTATGACAAAAGCTTTGCAGGGACTTAACATTAAAATAGACAACCTGTATGAACAGGAGCCTGACGCGGGTCTCGGCAACGGCGGACTCGGAAGACTTGCCGCATGTTTCCTTGACGGTCTGGCGACACAGAATTATCCCGCAATGGGTTATTCGCTCAGATACGAGTATGGTATTTTCAGACAAAAGCTTATAGACGGCTGGCAGACTGAGCTGCCCGACCGCTGGCTGCCCGGAGGTCAGATATGGCTTCAGGCTCACCCCGAAAAGAGCGTTCAGGTTCTCTTTAACGGACATATCGAGGAGGACTGGTCCGACGGCTTCCACAAAGTAGATCACGTTGACGCCACAGCCATAGATGCCGTACCCTATGATATGCTTGTTGCGGGCAACGGGGGCAAGGGCATAGCCCGTCTGAGATTGTGGGCGGCAAAATCAAACGACTTTGACATGACGCTTTTTAACGGCGGCGAATATATCCGCGCTATGGAACAAAACGCTATGGCTGAGGTCATAACAAAGGTTCTCTATCCGGAGGATAACCACAGCGAGGGCAAGAGCCTGAGACTTAGCCAGCAATACTTTCTTGTTTCCGCGACTATTCAGGATATTGTCAGACGCCACTTGAAAACGTACGGCACTCTCGACAACTTCCCGGAGATGGTTGCTATCCACCTTAACGATACTCATCCCGTTCTCGCGGTACCTGAGCTTATGAGGATACTGCTCGACGAATGCGGCTATTCATGGGATAACGCGTGGAAAATAGTTACACATTCCATTGCCTACACCAACCATACCGTTATGTCCGAGGCGCTCGAGTGCTGGCAGGTCGAACTGTTCTCAAGAAGACTGCCCAGAATATATCAGATAGTCGAGGAGATAAACAGACGCTTCTGCGCGGAAATGCACGAGCACGGCGTAGACTTCGCGCAAATAGGCAGAATGGCTGTCATAAGCGACGGCATAGTAAAGATGGCGAACCTCGCCGTTATAGCAAGCCACTCCGTAAACGGCGTTTCAAAGCTGCACAGCGAGATACTGAAAGCGTCTGTATTCGCCGATTTCTACAAGGTAACTCCCGAAAAATTCAAAAACGTAACGAACGGTATCGCTCACAGACGCTGGCTCAATCAGTCCAACCCCGGTCTGGCGAACTTTGTCCTCGAGCTTATCGGTGACAAGTTCATAACGGACGCATCGGCTCTGACCGATCTTATGAAGTACAAGGACGACGAATCCGTCCTCAATCAGCTTGCGAAAATCAAGAAAGAAAATAAAATTAAAATGACAAAATATATCAAGGATCATAACGGGATAACAGTAGACCCCGATTCCATATTTGACGTACAGGTCAAGCGTCTGCATGAGTACAAGCGTCAGCACCTCAATGCTTTTCATATTCTCAGCACGTACCTGTGGCTGAAATCCAATCCCAACGCCGACTTTACACCGAAAACATATATCTTCGGCGCAAAGGCGGCTCCGGGCTACTATTTCGCGAAGCAGATCATTCAGTTTATAGTAGAGCTTGCGAACAGAATCAACAACGACCCGGACGTCAACCAAAAGCTGAAGGTTGTTTATCTTGAGGATTACCGCGTATCCGTCGCGGAGGAACTCATACCCGCCGCCGAAATCAGCGAGCAGATCTCACTTGCCGGTACGGAGGCGTCAGGAACAAGCAACATGAAGTTTATGATAAACGGCGCTGTAACTCTCGGCACTCTTGACGGAGCTAACGTCGAGATACACGAGTCTGTCGGAGATGATAATATAATTATCTTCGGTATGACGGCTCCGGAGGTCAACGAACTCAAAAGGCGCGGTTACAATCCTTTGGAGTATTACAACAACAACGGCGAGATCAGAAATATCATTGACTATATTGACAGAGAATTTGACGGCAAGTTCCACGAGATAGCCGAATCCCTCAGACAAAAGGATCCGTATATGGTTCTCGCGGACTTCTCCGACTACTCCATCGCACAGCAGAAAGCGTCCGCTCTCTATGCCGATCCGATGCACTGGAACCATATGTCGCTTGTGAACATCGCACAGGCGGGTCGTTTCGCTGCCGACCGCTCTATAAGGGATTATGCAAACACAATTTGGCAGACTTCTCCCGTAGACTTTTAATTGCGGCAGCTTATTTGACACACTTGTCAATGATAAAGGGCGCTTGTGTCCGCGCGGGAACCGCTTTGCCGGTGAGCTGCCGTATTTTCCAAAAACGCAGAAAAGCAAGGCTTGAAAGATAAAATAAGCACTGTACTGTCAGACTTTTATTAAGCGACAGTACAGTGCTGAATTTTTGCCCGCGGCGGAGCATCTCCGTTTAAGCAGTATAGCTTAGACAATATCGCCCCGACGGGGCAACCGTTTATTTAAGTATCATGGAAACAAGGTATGCCAGACCGAATATAACGGGCTGGTGAAGTACATATATTATCAGGGCGTGACGGCCGAGGAACGAAAAAAACGGAATATGCTTTTTATATGTGAATTTCGGGAAACGTCCGGCGGCGGCATATCTGCCGAGAAACGTTCCGAACAGAAACGCGAAAATCCACGGAAGCAGCGGGAAATAGTCGGAAGATACAAAGGAAGCCTTCGGAAACCCGAGCGGGAATAACCAGTCTGTTGAATAGAGCGCCGGCGGCAGCTTTATGCCGAACAAAGCCTTTATGCCTAAATAGCCGGCGGAAACGTCATATGTTGCGAAAAACATTACCGCGCTTATGATCATTCCAAAAACCGTAGGGACCTTTGACAGAGGTTTTTGCAGGACACCGTACAGCAGCATGGCGGCTGAAAGCATATGCAGTACCCCGAAAAGTATCACAAAATCCGGCTCGACAATGTATGTGACAAGCGATACGGCGAGAGCTACGCAAAGAAGTTTCGCGCCGCGCGAAATGTTTGAGTGGCTGAGGTTCGAGGATATTCCCGAAATAACTATAAACAGCGCCGCGAAAAACGGCTCCGCGGGCATAAAGAAATTTAAAAGCATTGTAAAAAACGGTACGTTAAATATCACGCCTATCGAATAGAACGCGTGATAAAATACCATACAAAAAACAGAAAACCCTCTAAGCTCATCGAGGGCGTGGATTCTTTTTCGCGTTGGTTTTGAATTTTTCTCTTTGTTTTTAGATGAAGTCCGCTTCATTGTTTACCTCCGTAGGTAAAGCAGGAAAAATCAGCTCTTTCCGCATATTATAATATGTGTTACAATTATATCAGACAGTATGGAGATTTTCAACTTAAAGGGGAATCGTATTATAATGAAAAGCTATGACGCTGTGTTTTTCGACCTTGACGGAACGCTGAGCGAGTCGGGGGAGGGCATACTTTACTGCATCGGAAAAACGATAGAGGATATGAATATATCGGTTCCCGAGGACTTTGAAATAAGTTCGGTCATAGGGCCTCCTCTCGCCGACAGCTTTTACCGCATGGGACTTGATGATGAGAGAGTAAGTCTTGCGGTCAAAACGTACAAGAGCTATTACAACATAAAGGGCAAGTACATGAACAGGGCATATGACGGCATAAAGGAGCTTTTGGACGATTTGCGCGGCAACGGAGTTAAGCTGGGCGTAGCTACATCGAAGTATGAGCGCTTTGCGAGAGAAATTGTTGAGTATATAGGGCTTTTGCCGTATTTTGACTTTATATCGGGAGCTACCGCGGACGCGGAGCGTCAGAAAAAAACAGACGTGCTTAATTACGGTATAAAAAATCTCGGAACAGTACCCGAAAGAACCGCTTTGGTCGGCGATACAAAGTTCGACGCGGAGGGCGCGAGGCTTTGCGGCTGCGGCTTTGTCGGCGTTTTATACGGTTACGGAACTCGCGAAGAAATGCAGGCGGAGGGCGCGGTTGACTTCGCTGAAACAGTGGAAAATATAAAAAAGTATATTATATAACTATATTATATAACTATATTATATAACTATATCATATAACAGGTCGAGTGCCTCGACACGCAAGTCGCGGTCGAGTGCCTCGACACGCAAGTCGCGGTCGAGTGCCTCGACGCGCAAGTCGCGTAGTCGCTCACTTCGTTCGCTCGACGTCGGCAAAAGAAACTTATTGCCGCGTAGACGCGAAGTTACCAATAAACTGCCGT
>CAYLOD010000053.1:0-13031 GCA_964385235.1 uncultured Clostridium sp. | reverse complement strand
CTTTTAATATTCACGGCTTTCACTCTCCGAAATTTTATTTTATGCCGGCAATAATATTCTTGTCCGTTTTTTAAAAAATAATCATGCTTTAGCCGGAAAATACGAATTATTTATGCAGGCACATTACATATTATTCTCAAATAGTGTTTTTCGACACGCGCGGATTATTTTGTAATGCCGGACGAATAATCAGGCGTTAAATCGTCATAATAAAATGCGGAGAGGCAACAATAATAACTACTGATTTATAAAACGAGGAAGTGATAAAATGGCGGATATAACAAAATTCAATCAGGAAATGAGAGAATACTTTGACAGCCTTCCCATGGTTCTCAAGGAGGAAATTGTCCAAAGCAGCATTGAATTTACAAGCACTGAAGATCTGAAGAAATATTTTGAAAATGTAAACAGCATCGGAAAATAAAAACAGCCGTCGCGGCACTTGCGACGGCTGTTTTATTTCAGATTAGTATAGATCGCATTATTCCTGCCCGCTAAGCTGTTATTGATGTCAGACGATCTGAAACAGGTAGAATTTAAGATAATTTGTTTCGGGCATATTCCATAAAACCGGGTGGTCGGGGGACTGCTGTCTTGCCTCTATTTGGCGAAGCTCAACGTGAGCGTCAAACGCGGCGGACTTCAGCATGGCGCGGAATAAATCGTCCGTCATAAAATGCGAGCATGAGCAGGTCGCAAGGTAGCCGCCTCTCGGCAAAAGCTTCATAGCGCGGAGATTTATTTCCTTATAGCCGCGCGTCGCGCTTTCAACGGTTGAGCGTGACTTAGTAAAAGCGGGCGGATCAAGTATAATATAATCATATTTTTCATCGGATGATATGAGGTTGGGGAGGAGGTCAAATACATTCGCGGTTTTAAAGCTCATTCTGTCGTTGAGTGAATTAAGCCCGGCATTCTTGCGCGCGAATGATACAGCCTCCTCGGAAATATCAACGGCGCAGACGTGTTCAGCGCCTCCCGCGGCACAATTAAGAGCGAATGAACCTGTATGTGTAAAGCAGTCGAGAACCCTCCTGCCCTTGGCAATCCCGGCGGCCGCAAGGCGGTTGTACTTCTGGTCGAGAAAAAATCCTGTTTTCTGTCCGTTTTCAAAGTCTACACGATACTTTATGCCGTTCTCGATAATTGTCACCTGAGTTTCTTCGGGAGTTTCCATACCGTCGATTTTGTAAAAGCCCTTGTTTTCCTCCATGCCCTCAAGGCGGCGTATACCGACGTCGTTTCTCTCAAAAATTCCCCGAATGATAAAGCCGTCCTCGGAGAGAACCTTGACGAGAGCCTTGAAAATCATATCCTTCACGCGCTCGGTTCCGAGTGACAACGTCTGTGTTACAAGAATATCATCAAATTTATCTACGGTAAGACCCGGAAAACCGTCAGCCTCTCCGAAAATAACGCGGCAGCAGTTCAAGTCGCCGCCCATTACCGTTTTTCTATATTCCCACGCGTATCTTACCCGCCGCTCATAGAATAAATAATCAAAGCGGTCGTTCGCGTTTCTTGAGATGACGCGTATCCTTATCTTTGAATGAGAATTATAGTAGCCTGTTCCCATATAACGTCCGCGCCCGTTTACTACATCGACAAGCGCGCCGTCGCCGACGTCTCCCGAAATGTTTCGTACTTCTGTATCGTAAACCCATGTGCTTCCGCCGATAACAGATGTTTCCGCCTTTCTCGAGATCTCCGCGCGTGGGTATGTTCTGTTTTTAAGAGCCATTCTGATTCTCCGATCTTTTTTTTCAATAATATCATTTATTCTGTTTCTATTCAAGCAAAAAGAAATTTTTTATTTATTTCACTGAATTAGATTGAAATTTTTAAAAAAAATAATTAAAATAAATATAATAAATTTAATTATTTTTTGGGTTATTTCCGCTGAAAAATTTCATAAACGGAGGTTTACATGGATAACTATTTTTCACGTTATGTTCAGCTTGCGCTATCAGGCGACGATTCCGCGTATGAAACGCTCTACAGTCTTACAAAGGATCAAGCATACTATGCCATACTGAGCATAACCAAAAACAAGGACGAAGCCCGCGATATAATGCAAGACAGCTACATAAGCGCGTTTGATAATCTTTCAATGCTTGAGGCGCCTGAATACTTCGGCTTATGGCTGAACAAAATTGTATTAAGCTCGTTAAAGGATTACATTCAAGCGAAAAATCCCGGGCTTTTTAACTACGAGCAGGGCTGTGATATTTCCGATTGGGACGAAAAAGACAACAGAGAAAATCTCATACAGGAGAACGCAGACGACAAGGATACACAGCGTCATGTGGCTGAGATCATAAGCAGTCTGCCTGATGACCAAAAGTTACTTGTAATAATGTACTACTATCAGGATATGGAAATTTCCGATATTGCAGATTCTATCGAGATGTCGGAGGATTATGTAAAATATTGCCTTAAAAAAGCCGGTCATTCCATTAATAATCTTTTACGGAAGCTTATGGACGAGGGCGCGCTGATTCAACCGGTCACAACAGCCGCAATTCCGTCCGTGCTTTCCGCGGAGGCAAAGTCGCAACTTTTGTTAAATCCCGCGCCGCAGTTCAGCGATCTTATATTCATTTATCCGGAAGGTTCGGAGGATCAGCCTGCGGCAGGTCAGCAGACACCGGCCGATCAGCAACAGGTACAAGACTTTAAAACCGATAGCGGCGAAAATACGCCTTTGCCCGCGGAGCCTGACAACCAAACGTCAAGACCTTTTGCGGGGAATACATATGATCAGGCTCAAAGTCAGCAGACGGCTGTGAGTTATAATGACCAAACATTTGAGGGAAAACCGACGGGCGGATCTTTTCCGCAGGAGTCCGCAGGGCGGACTCAAGCTCCGTATGGCGGTTCGGACAATCAGGTCAACGCCGCATACAAAGCCGCACAGAGTCAAAGTAACGGTTACGAATCCGCCGCGCATAAGAATTGGCAGGGCGTTTCCTATCATAGAAACAGAGTTTCCGATGAATTTTCAAGATATAATCCGCCCGCGCCCGCAGGAGGCGGAAGTACTGTCAAAGTATCGTCAGGCAAATTGAGCGGCTTTATGTCTACGACTGCCGGAAAGTTTACAGTGGTGGCTGCCGCTGTCGCGGTTGTCGCCATAGGCATTTTTGTTTTAATATCAGTGATGGCAAAAAACGACAGTATTACAGTGAGCGGTGATTTGCCGTACTCCGAAGCCGCGCCTGTCAGCAGCGAAGATATTTCGGAATCGAAAGAACCGACAGAGGAGGAAATCATGCGGGCTGAGCTCGACAACTACGAATATAAGAAAAACATTAACGGAACTGTCACCATAACAAAGTATAAAGGCTACCTTGAGAATGTTGTTCTTCCCGATAAGCTCGGAGGGAAAAAAGTTACAACAATAGGATATAATGCCTTTGAAAATGCCTCGCATATCAAATCCATTACTCTGTCGAAATATATAAAGACTGTTATAACAGCGGACACAATAAAAAGCAGTCCTTTTTCCGAGTGTATTTACCTCGAAAATATTAATGTTGTTCCCGGCAATGCCAACTTTTCATCGGAGGACGGAATACTGTATGATAAAAACAAAAGCGAACTCATTGTTTACCCGTCAGGCAGAAAGGACAGCTCCTTTGATATACCGAATACCGTCAAATCCATTCATTACAGAGCGTTCGCCGAGAACCGAATGCTTGAGGAAATAAATATGCCCCCGAGTATTTCCTTGATCTCAAAGCGGGCGTTTTATAACTGCTCATCTCTAAAGTCTATAAAAATACCTGACGGCGTTGCCCGTATTAATGAGGGAACCTTTGAAGGCTGTTCATCTCTTGAAGATGTGAACCTGCCCGAAAGCCTTGAATATATTGAGATTTCGGCATTCAAAAGATGTATCTCGCTGCGGAATATAGAAATGCCTAAAAAGCTTTTGGCTATCAAGACGGACGCGTTTATGCAGTGTTCCGCTCTTGATACCGTCACTATACCGAACCCGAACACAGCGCTCGATGAAACAGACAAGGATAATATACAGAACAACACGGGTACATTTTATATGTCGCCCGTTATAATAAAGGCGCCTGAAGGCTCAAAAGCGGAGCATTACGCAAAAATATGCAACATTCCTTTTGAAGCGTTATAGTGACATTATCCCCTCCTCAGATGCGTGGTTATCCTGCCGGATTTAGCGTAAACCCTCCTTTAACATTAAAGCCTTGAGAGCTTATCAGTGATGCTCCCAAGGCTTTATGCTGTTTAATAAGAGGCAGCCTGTTTATGACTTTTTGCGCCGCGTGAAAATTTTTTCACAATTATTTTCGGCAGGGGCCGCGTTCAGCCCGCCGCGCGCATATGAAGGCGCAGACGGTCGGAGATCATCGCAATGAACTCACTGTTGGTAGGCTTTCCACGTCCGTTGTGGATAGTGTAGCCGAAATATGAGTTGAGCACATCAACGTCCCCTCGATCCCATGCGACCTCGATCGCGTGGCGAATCGCACGCTCGACCCTTGAGGAGGTTGTTTCGTATCTTTTCGCAACGCTCGGATAAAGCTGCTTTGTTATAGCGTTGATTATTTCGGGCTTCTCTACGGACATTATTATCGAGTCGCGCAGGTACTGGTATCCCTTAATGTGCGCGGGTACGCCGATTTGGTGGAGAATCTCTGTCACCTGTATCTGCAGCTCGCTGCCCGCGCTCTTTATGCTGCCCATATATTGGTTGGCGCCGCCGCGTATGAAGTCGGTTATTCTCTCGAGAAGATCTTCTGTTTTGAACGGCTTAAGGACATAATATGCCGCGCCCGCGCCGAGAACCTCACGTTCAAGCATTGAGCTGTCAAAGCTCGAAAGCGCAATATATATAATGTTGCTGCCCGACGAGTTTTTGCGAACGTTTTTGATTATTCCTACAGCGTCAATGTTTTTCATAAACATATCCATAATAACCACGTCGGGTGACTGCCTGCGTATCTCGTCAAGTAATATTGTTCCGTCCTTTTCACAAAAAACAGGTTCAACATTAAAGTCCTCATAGGTTTCAGGCGTTGCATCCTTAAATTCCGCGGGATCCTCCGCGATTAGTATTTTAATCGTATTTTCCATGTTTCTTCCCCCGTTTGATTTATTTGATGATTGAATTTTACCATAAAATGGAAAAATTAGCAATAGCTTTCCAAAAAATAAATGGGGAAAATGGTAAAAACGATTTAGTGCATAAAATTAAGCTGCATTTACGGCACTATTTTGTGAAATATTACTCAAAGCTTCATACATATTTTCGGCAAAAATCGCATAACCTCTTACCGGGTCGTTTACAAATACATGGGTTACAGCGCCTATGAGCTTACCGTCCTGTATTATAGGGCTTCCGCTCATGCCTTGAACAATGCCTCCTGTTTTTGACAGCAGCTCGTCATCGGTAACACGGATCACCATATTTTTTGTTTCCTTGCCGTTGTTGCGGTTTACGCTTTCCAATTCAATATCATAATATTTCGGCGTATTTCCATTAATGGTCGTCAGGATTTGTGCTTTTCCTGTTCTGACGTCCTGTTTCCACGCGATTGGTATTTCCTCGTTATCCGAGAGGGCGTTGTACGCTTTGCCGAAGATACCCTGCTCGGAGTTGTTCAGAATCGTTCCTATGGCGTTATCATTCGCAAAATATCCCTGGAGTGAACCCGCAGAGCCTGTGCAGCCCTTTATAACGCCGTTTATCTCCGCGTTTACAATATCTCCGTTCATAAGGGGCATCATAGTACCCGCGTCAGAATCGCATATACCGTGTCCGAGTCCCGCGAAGCACTTTGTACCGCTGTCATAGAATGTCATGGTACCTATTCCCGCCGAGCTGTCGCGAACCCATATTCCTATATGGTACTCTGAGTTGCTGTCCGGAACGGGTGAAATGCTTGCTGTGAAAATTATATTTTCGCGGCGCACCTTCAGCTTGATGCTCTTACCGCTTGAGGAGGTAATTATTTTGGCAAGAGCTTCATTTGTGTCCGTTTCATTGCCGTTGGCGGACAGAATAATATCGCCGACCCTTATTCCGGCGTCCCTCGCGGGATTTTCCGTTTTTCCGTCAATAAAAATGTCCTCCATGTTTATTACAACAACTCCTCGTGTAAAAAGCTTTACGCCGAACGGAGTTCCGCAGGGAGTGACATATTTTTTGCTGCTTACCTTAATATCAACCCTTTTTACGGGAATACTGTTAAAAAGCTTCAATTCACCGCTTCCGAGCTTTGGTATGCTGTCTGCCGTGCTGGCGGAAACAAAGCTGTTTTCATTGGCGGATATTCCGAGCGGATATGGCAAAGCAATTTCGTTTTCGTCTCCCGCGCTTACTGTAAACGATGACTGCGCGGAATACGTTTCGTAGGCAATAATATAAAATAAAATCATAGAGAGTATAAAGCAGATATATGATGTTCCTTTAAAGAATTTTTTCAACTTTTCACCTCCCGTATATTAACTTTCCCAAGAGCTATATGTTTTAGTTTAGGAAATCAACGGCAGGCAATTAAGCACGGAAAATTTCTTTTCCGAAATTTTTTTTGGATATTTATCCAAAATCAACCAATAAAAACCCTGCGCTGAAAATAACGCAGGAGTTTTAGCCGCGGCTTGTGATTTTAACTCAGAGCCGCTTATTTTTTTGAGGTTATCTTTTTCTCTGTTCCGTCGAGTATTCTCTTGATATTATCCTTATGCCTGTAGATAACAAGCACCCCGATGACTAATGTCACCGCGGTCGCAAACAATACGAAGAGAAGCGACGCGGGGGACTTGTCTTTGTTTGGCAAATAATCTATGAAAAACTTAAAGCAGAAAGTCGTGACAGGGTACATTATCGCGTTTGCCAAAGCGCATTTTGAAATTACTTTTGTTGATAAAAATACTATTGCAAATATGGCAAGAGCGGCAGCGAGCGTCCGCCAATCCGTCATAAGCATTACAGAAGCGGTCGTAACAACTCCCTTACCGCCGCGAAAACCGTAATAAATGGGATACATATGGCCCAAAACGCACGCAAGCCCCGTTATATATAATGTGTACGGCATTACAGGCTCTGCGTCTTTACCGCAAAAAAGCGTAAAGATTAGCCACGCTATCCCTATCGAAACAACTCCCTTGAGAAAGTCGCCAACAAACGTTATGACGGCGGGGCCCTTTCCTACGGAACGCAGCACGTTTGTAAATCCGGCGTTTCCGCTCCCGAGTGTTCGTATATCCTTGCGCGCGACTATGCGCGTAGTTATAATAGACGTATTTACACTTCCTATAAGGTAAGCTATGACGGCGGACATGAGAACAAACAGCCAGTATCTGCCGAAATACAAACCCAATTCCTCGATTTCCATTAACAACACTCCTATCCGATATCCTGTAAAAGCTGTTACAAATTACCCGGCATTCATTGACAACACTCTCAGTTATCACCGCGTTCCCGTACTATGAATCTGACGGGTGTACCCTCTAAGCCGAAGGTTTCCCTGATTCTGTTTTCAAGGTATCTCTGATACGAAAAATGAAACAGTTCAGCCGAATTTACAAAGCAAACAAATGTTGGCGGTTTTACAGACGCCTGCGTCATATAATAAATTTTTAATCGTCTGCCCTTATCTGTCGGGGGCTGGACACGAGCCGCAGCTTCAGCGAGAATATCGTTGAGCATACCCGTCTTGATGCGCATGGCATTCGCGTTTGCCGCCGCCACAATATATTCAAAGAGATTGTCGAGCCTTTGACCTGTTTTAGCCGAAATAAATACTATAGGCGCGTATGACATAAACGAAAAGTCGTTCTCGAGCTTTTCACGCATTTTATTCATGGTCTTGCCGTCCTTTTCGACAGCGTCCCACTTATTTACAGCGATAACGCACGCCTTGCCGGATTCATGCGCCAGTCCCGCTATTTTTGAGTCCTGATCCGCAAAGCCCTCTGTCGCGTCTATCATTATGACACAGACGTCGCTTCTCTCAACAGCCATTTTCGCGCGTATTACGCTGTACTTCTCGATCTCGTTATCGATCTTTGTCTTGCGGCGGAGTCCTGCCGTATCGGTAAAGTTAAACTGACCGTGCCTGTTGCTGACAAGGGTATCAATGCTGTCCCGGGTTGTTCCCGCCATATCGGAAACAATGCAGCGTTCCTCGCCTGCTATGCGGTTGACAAGCGACGACTTGCCGACGTTCGGTCTGCCTATCACAGCGACATTTATCACCTCGCTGTCGTCCTCGTTCCTCATTGTCTCCGGGAGGAGGTCGTAAACCGCGTCGAGCAAATCGCCCGTACCCGTACCGTGAACGGACGAAACCTGGATAGGGTCGCCCAAGCCGAGGTTATAGAACTCGTAAAATTCGGGATCGGGTTCTCCTATTTTGTCGCACTTGTTTACGCACAGTACAACGGGTCTGCCGCTCTTTTGGAGCATAGACGCCACCTCCTGATCGGCCGCGACAAGTCCCGACCTTATATCTGTAACAAGAACGATAACATCCGCCGCCTCTATGGCAAGCTGAGCCTGACGCCTCATCTGACTTAGAATGATGTCGTTGGAATAGGGCTCTATGCCGCCTGTATCTATAAGCGAAATCTTTCTGTTTCTCCACTCGCACTCGCCGAAGATCCTGTCCCGTGTTACTCCGGGCGTATCGTCGACTATTGCGACACGCTTTCCTATGAGCTTGTTAAACAGTGTGCTTTTCCCGACGTTCGGGCGTCCTACGATAGCGACTACAGGTCTTGCCATATTATCAACTCCTTAAATTTAATATAACTGATTTTTCGGCACTTAACAAAAAAATAGAGAAGGATCGCTCCTTCTCATAATAAAAAGAAGCAATTAAGCTTCCTTTTTAATCACTTCTCTGCCGTTATAGTAGCCGCAGTTTCCGCAAACCTTGTGGGGCGCTTTGTATTCGCCGCAGTTAGGGCATCTCATAAGGGCAGGAGCATTGAGCTTCCAGACGTTTGAACGTCTTTTATCTCTTCTTGCCTTTGACGTTTTTCTCTTAGGTACTGCCATGTTTATTAACCTCCTTGCCTGAAATCTTTTACTGCAACAGCGCTTTAAGCGCTGCCAAACGCGGATCAGGCTCGTTTTTGTTACAGCCGCATTCACCATCGTTTAGATTTTTACCGCACCTCGGACATAAGCCCCTGCAGTCCTCCCTGCAAAGAAGCTTGACAGGAAACTCAAGAAATATATCATCTTTCAAGAGCTCCTCAACCTCAAGGCTGTACTCGGGCGCTTCTATATAATCGTCGCCGCTCTCCCCGGAAAGCGACGGAACGAGTATATGCTCAAAGTGATAGGTCAAAACCCTTGTTGTATTTGCGGTGCATCTGTCGCAGTTAAAAACCACTTCTATCTCCACATCAGCTTCGAGAGTTACAAGTCCCGCCCTGTTTCTCACAAGGACGTCAGCCTTGACAGGCTTGGGAAATCTGCGAAACTGCGTATCCTCATTAAGGTAAAATTCAAATGAAATATCGAGTTTTTCACCTTCGCACAAAAATACCTTTTTAAGATCAAGAAGCATATGTTCACCGCCGCGATCTGTTCGGAAAGTGTCGAGATACTACGCAAACACATAGCGCTATTAATAAAGCGCTAATGATAATTATATATAGCCGCGCCTCTTTTGTCAAGATTAAATCGGAAAAACTGTTAAATTTTAATTGTGAGTAATTATAAAAGTAAATGCAGCAGTAGCAACAGGCAGCGTTTGCCGTGAGAAAACGGTTGCGTTTAGTTTAAGAAAAGGCAGGAAAAGGTGCAAATCGCGTGGAAATAGGTCAAAAAATCGTATGGCAGACAAGCCCGAGAAGATCATTTCTCAGACTAAACGCAACTGCAGTTGCATTTGCTATAAGGGTCAATATCCCGAAACAGTGTATGGTTTTTCCCGACCTCCGCTTTTTCGTGCGGTAAAAAAACAGGCGGGATTCCTTCACGCCGTTGAGATCCCGCTCAAAGGTATTGACCGCGCAGAACTCCCCGCCGTTATCGGTAAGCAAAAAGCGGAGCAATATCTGCGAACCGGTAATTTGCCGACGACAGTCCGGTTTTCAGCGCATAGAAGTCCGTTAGCTTTCCGACGGCAGGATCATACATAAAGTATTATAGAGAATGTTGCTTTTTTGATTAAAATCTTATATTATCGCATTTAAAATTTAACTGCTTAAAAAACACTTGTTTCTGTTTGAAATATGTAAAATTATATAACAAAATATCTCAAAAACTGTTGACAAAGCAATTATTTTGTGGTAAAATCAAGAAAATAGAAGGCATATCGCCTAATAAAAATTGTAAAGGGGTTTTTTTTATGTTCAAAAAGTTAATTGCGGCGGCATTGGGTGTGGTTGTGTTGGTTTCATCGGCGAGCGCGGCGTTTGCCGCAAGTTCGATAGATATACTGCATTTCCCTCACCAGTATTATCATCACTGCGACAACGACGGCTATAACAACTGCTTTCACTATGTGGATACATCGTATATTCATTTGGAGGCGAGAGGAGATTGGGGCTTGGTGAGTGCGGTTCAGGACAAACATAAGTACAACTACAAGTACATATCGGTCACAACCTATGGATGGGCACCAACTTATAATAAATATTATGTCATCAAATCTATCAATAGAGGTGGAACAGGCAGCTATGAGATTTCCCCCGAAGCCACCATTGACGGAAATGTTTACAAAATTGTATTCAACGGTCAGATTTACGATGGAGTGGCGAAAAGCGCGGGTTTGCTTAAAAAATACCTTATAGCGCCGATACAAGACGATTACCCGTTAAAATAGTCTGAGTCATTTAAGCTTGCGCCTGATGAATATGTGCGGATCTTATAGATGTCATCAGGCGTAAAGCTTTTTATTTTTGAGAGGTGATTGTTTTGAGATGGCTACGTTTTATAGGCAAAAATTTTAAGACATTGCTTACGAACAAACCGTTATTGTTAGCGCTTATAGCGTTTTCACAGGTCGTATGCGTAGTCGTTCTGCTCATGGTTTCCGGCTTTATAAATGATTCGAATATGAGCAACGTTGAAGTTTCGGAAAATGAAAGGTTAATTGTAATACAGCTTTACACTGTTGATTCCAGTGATTATACCGGACGTGGCTATGACTCCCCCTACACGGTTAAGCAAGCAAAGCCAAAGCTCAAAGAACTTATCGATTTTCTTGGTGATGATTTTGATTACCTTACATTTGCGGGGCGCTCTAATAATTCAAATGCTTCATATACGATTTTTTCCAGTGTTTTTTCTTCAAAAGCTCTGGCGCGGTATAATTTTACTGAGGAAGAAAGAAAGGTAATTATTTCTACCGACAGGATAATAAGACTTGATCCTCAGGCTTTCGAAGCAGAATATAACAGAAAGGTAAAGGTTGGGGATAAGATTGATATTAACGGGGTCGAATACACGATTGCCGTTGCGGAAAAATACACTACGGGTTTGGTTTTACCTTACGCTGCGCTTCAGGACGAGTTCACAGCTGATGTAATCTATGTCGGACTGGATGACATCTGCACTTCACAGAGAAACAACGAGATAATTGACAAAATCGGAGATTTGTTCAATTATCAGGATATTCAACCTCCCTTAGCGCGTGATCTGATTCAGGAGCAGAGCAGGCACTTTGTATATGTGGTCATGGCGGCCATAATTATAATCGTTCTGCTGAATTTAAGCCTTATTTACGCTTATGTACTCGCGTACAGAA
Source organism: uncultured Clostridium sp. (assembly GCA_964385235.1). Lineage (GTDB taxonomy): Bacteria > Bacillota > Clostridia > Oscillospirales > Acutalibacteraceae > Pseudoruminococcus. The sequence goes on along the minus strand of CAYLOD010000053.1, from coordinate 1,287 downwards.
GAAAGAGCTTTGCGGCGATGAGCATTTGCGGGTGCAGCAAGGCGAAAATATTTATTATGTACCTTTGTGAGCTTACTTCAATATTTGTTATAACGTATTGGATAGGAGTGCTGATATACCACTTTGGAATATTGCCGCTGCTGGGCAGAATGTATCCGACCTTTTATGAGTTCATGAACGCCTGGGTTTATATCGTTATGTTCATAATTTATATGGTCTGCGCTGTCGTGGTAATGTCTGTAACTATTTCGCGTTTTATTACAAAAACGACTTTGAATATGGAAAGGGGCAATCAATGATGAGATATTTAAGATACGGTTGTTTTTCCATATTAAAAAATAAGAAGATTACCTTTTTGATAATTTTGGAGTTTACAGCCTTACTCGTATTGACAAATATCATGGTAGCGACGTCTAACAGCCGGAGTATGCTAAAGGTCCCGTATGAAAACATTATTGACAAAGAAGGCTATTACTGCTTTACAGAGCCGGTTTGGGATACTGCCGAGCAGTACGACGAGTTTACGGGACTTTTCGCTAAACTGAAATCCGCAAAAATCTATACTGCCGGCATTTCGGATAACGCATATGTCCTTGATGATGAGATTTTTTTAAAGTATAATATTCCTCTTCAAAGCGGCTGCTGGCCTGAGAAACCAAGGGACGAGCAGGGCAGACCATATGTGGTTGTATCTCCGGATTTTAAAAAGGAACCCGGAGATATAATAAAACTGAACAACGGGAAAGAAGCTGTGGTTTCGGGAGTGTTGACGGTCATAACGTATATTCCATACAGTCCTGCCGGCGAAATCAGTGATATAACATCCTTTTATTTAAATGTGGACTACACTGTTTATGTTAACGATGATTTCAAAGAAGCATATGAACAAGAGTACGGAGTGTATGACGAGGAGGATTACAAATCCCCGAATGCCATAATTATTGTGGCAAAAAGCGGGTATTATGATGTTCCTGAGGATCAGCCGTGTGACAGCCCCTGTTTCATAGTTTATGACGATGATATATCAGACGCGGATATAAAATATAACGAGCAAATTATGAAACAGATTGTAAAATTTAATATTGACAAGGTTCCGGTCGCTCCGAGTTTTACAGCGCTTTCAAAGATAGATGAAAATACCGATATATATTTATCGGATATTTACAACCAAATGCTCCCGATAATAATCGGGGTTGCCGTATTAGTCGCGGTAGGGCTTATTGGTTCAATATCGATAAATACGATGACCCAGCTCAAAAACTACGGTATATATTATCTCTGCGGCTC
>CAYLOD010000052.1:0-13249 GCA_964385235.1 uncultured Clostridium sp. | reverse complement strand
CTTCTGTGTGAGTGAGAAACCTTAATGCCAAAGGTAACTCCTTTTCCGCATACATCACACTTTGCCATGGTATGCACCTCCTTTAGGTGTTGGCAAATACAGGCGAATTGTCCGCCCGATTTGCGAAAAAACAAAGATTAAACCGATTATTTAATCTCGACCTCAGCGCCAACCTCAGAAAGCTTAGTCGTGATAGCCTCGGCGTCATCCTTGGAAACAGCTTCCTTGATTGCCTTAGGAGCGTTGTCAACAATTTCCTTGGCTTCCTTCAGACCAAGCCCGGTTATCTCACGAACGACCTTGATAACCTTGATCTTTTCAGCGCCGACAGTCTTGAGAACAACGTCGAACTCTGTTTTCTCCTCAACGGCAGCGCCTGTTTCGACAGCGGGACCCGCAACAACAGCGGCAGCCGCGGATACACCAAACTCATCCTCAACAGCGTGTACAAGCTCTGAAAGCTCGAGAACCGTAAGACCCTTTAATTCTTCTACAATAGCAGTAACTTTTTCTGATGCCATGATTATTTACCTCCGAAAATATAAATTTAATACATTAAGCCTCTGCGGGCTGTGCATCCGCGCCATCGTTATTTTTATCGACAATGGCCTGAACGGCACGGGCAAAGGACGCGATAGGAGCGTTGAACGCGCCAAGTACATTTGCAAGCAAAATCTCTCTTGAGGGGAGCTTTGCAAGGCTTTGAATCTTTTCGAGACTGATTACCTCACCGTCGAGATAGCCCGACTTGATTTTAAAAGTCGCATTGCTGTCCGCATACTTGGAAAGAATCCTCGCGGCGGCTACATAGTCGGTTTCGCTTGTGGCGATAGCCGTTGTACCGTTAAGTACATCGTCAAGACCCTCAAGTCCCGCGTTATCAACAGCAAACTTGATAAGTTTGTTCTTAATAACAGAATAATGTACGCCTGCTTCACGAAGCTCCTTGCGAAGCTTTGTATCGTCCGCAACAGAAATACCGCGATAATCAACGATGACACCTGCCACGGAGTTTTTGATCCTTTCGGAAAGGTCGGCAACAATCTGCTTCTTTTCCTCTAAAACCTTCCGGCTGGGCATAGCATTTCACCTCCTTGAAAATTAAACGCTAAAAAGCGCCTTCCCCGTTTCCCGGAGAAAGGCGCGTAAATCTGCAATTTCACGCTCTTTCCTCGGCAGGTGGGAAAACCCGTTACGCAATACCTGCTGTCTTAGGAACAGCTTGATAATAATAGCATAAATTAAGCCTAATGTCAAGCACAAAATCAAAAATCACTGATATTTAGCGGTACTGATTCTGACTGACGGGCCCATTGTCGTTGTTACGGCAATGCTCTTGACATACTGACCCTTCGCGGCGGCAGGCTTAGCCTTGATAATCGCGTCAAGAAGTGCGTCAAAGTTCTCAACAATCTTCTCCGCGCCGAAGGAGACCTTGCCAATCGGGCAGTGAATGATGTTCGTCTTGTCAAGGCGATATTCAATCTTACCTGCCTTAGCCTCCTTGATAGCCTTAGCAATATCGGGTGTAACAGTACCCGCCTTTGGGTTAGGCATAAGTCCCCGAGGGCCGAGAATCTTACCGAGACGACCCACAAGACCCATCATGTCGGGTGTTGTGATGAGAACGTCAAAGTCCATCCAGCCATCGTTCTGAATCTTGGTTGTAAACTCCTCGGCGCCGACATATTCAGCGCCCGCTTCCTCCGCGATAGCCACATTGTCGCCCTTGCAGACTGCGAGTACACGGACAGTCTTGCCTGTGCCGTTCGGAAGAACCAGCGCGCCTCTGACCTGCTGATCCGCGTGACGGTTGTCAACACCGAGTCTGATATGAACTTCTACAGTTTCGTCAAACTTAGCCTTACCTGTCTGCACGCAAAGCGCGATAGCCTCGCTCGCATCATAATTCTTTGTCTTGTCGATAAGCTTGAGCGAATCGACATATTTTTTACCGTGTTTCATTGGTTTGTCCTCCCTATAGAGTGGTAAAATCGGATCATTTCCTCCCACCCGGGTATGATCAATCGACTACTTCTACGCCCATGCTGCGAGCTGTTCCCGCAATCATGCTCATAGCCGTCTCAACGCTTGCCGCGTTAAGGTCGGGCATCTTCTGCTCGGCAATCTTCTTGACCTGCTCACGGGTAATTTTTGCAACCTTTGTTTTGTTCGGGACGCCCGAACCGCTTTCGATTCCGCAGGCCTTCTTAATAAGAACGGCTGCCGGCGGAGTCTTGGTTACGAAAGTAAACGAACGGTCGGCATAAACTGTTATAACAACGGGTATGATCATGCCCGCGTCATTCTTTGTGCGCTCGTTGAACTCCTTCGTAAACGCCATAATGTTGACGCCGTGCTGTCCGAGTGCAGGACCGACAGGCGGCGCCGGGGTAGCTTTTCCAGCAGGTATCTGAAGCTTAATATAGCCTGTTACCTTTTGAGCCATTTTCTTTGCACCTCCAAAATTCGTGGTATAAATGCGGAAAACGGTTTACCGTTTCCTCCCACGAGGGCTAAGCCCTCAATAACAACGGAAAAGGCGGCTTGCACCTTATCCGTTATCGGCGTAATCATTCGATCGGCTCGACCTGATGAAGCTCAAGCTCGACCGGCGTTTCGCGTCCGAACATATGGATAATAACGCGGACGCTGTTTTTCTCAGTGTTAAGCTCGTCAACAATACCGACGGAGTTATCAAACGGACCGTCGATTATCCTTACCGAATCCCCGATATTGTAGCTGATCTCAACGCTTCTTGTCTCAACTCCGAGTCTTTCAACCTCCTCATCGGTGAGGGGGACGGGCTTAGAACTGGGACCCACAAAGCCGGTGCATCCGCGTATATTGCGAACGACATACCAGCTGTCATCGTTCATGACCATTTTGACAATAACATAACCGGGAAAGATCTTTCGCTCTACCTCGTGTACTTTATTGTCCTTGATTTCTGTTACCTTTTCCGTAGGAACTCTGATCGCCTGAATCAAATTTCCGAGGCCTCTGTTTTCTACTGTTGTTTCGAGATTTGACGCTACCTTGTTTTCATAGCCGGAATAAGTATGGACAACATACCATTTCGCTTCGTTGTCAGCCATAGTTCCTCCTTACGACCGCATCAGTGCGAAACGTCCATAATCAGACCGAGCAGAGCATACAGTCCGCTGTCAAGCCCGAAGATAAATGCACCGATTATGACGATAACCAAAAGGACAATACCCATATTTTTAAAGGTAGCCTTCGGCGTAGGCCAAACGATCTTTTTAATCTCGCTTTTGGTGTCACGGAAGAATTTTTTGATTCGCCGACCCATTCTCACGAGAATATTCGGCTTTTTTTCATTACTTTTTTTGGATTTAGTTTTAGCCATTTTTTACCTCCGTAACACAATTACTTTGTTTCTTTATGAAGAGTGTGTTTCCTGCAGAATCTGCAATATTTGCTCATTTCCAGTCTGTCGGGATTGTTCTTCTTGTTCTTCATTGTGTTATAGTTGCGCTGTTTGCACTCCGTGCAGGCTAATGTAACTTTTACTCTCATGACGGCACCTCCCGGTATTTCGGAATAATTCAGCCTCCCTCTTGCGTAAAATTCCGACTTTACGCAATCAAAGCACAACGAATATAATATATATTCGTGCCGCTTAATATCTTCAGCGGCAGTCAATCCGCCGCGTAAGATAAAGGGCAAAAAAATAAGCCCCTTTGTGAGGTATAAACACTATATCATATATCGTGTTTTTTGTCAATCCTTTTTCAAAAATTTTATGGAAAATAAAGCACAAGTAAATTTCCAAAGTAAAATTTATAGCTAAATTCACTTAGTTGCATTTACTTTGGAAATTTACCGATAAATATGTTAAAAAACAATTACAATGCCATCTTGAAAAAAGCTGTCGTTATGTTATAATAAAGTCAGTAACGTCGAATATCATTTCGGTAAAATTTAAACTTCGGGTGATTATTTTGAAAATTGCAATTTTCAGTGAAATATATTTACCTTACCTCAGCGGAATCTCAAGCTTTATAAGCGTATTGCGGAAAAGTCTGATTCAGCTGGGACATGAGGTTCTTGTTGTTACATCTTCAACTCAGGTTTCCGACCCTGTTCTTAAGGACGGCATACTTCGCTGTCCCGCAAAAAATGCCGGCAATAAATACGGATTATCTCTTAAAAACTTGAACGATCAGCAAATGATCAAAACAATAGTATCGTTTAAGCCCGATATTATCCATATCAACACCGATACCGCTATGGGCAAGCTCGGTCTTTATATAGCGGACAGGCTCGGAAAGCCTACTGTTTACTCTATTCAGGATTACTATGAGGACCGCTTCTTCTACGAAAGTTCCAAGCTAAAGCTTAAAATAGGCACGATGCTCGAAAAAAGCCGCCTGCTTGATATGGTGGACAGCTGTGATATTATAACCGCGTCAAGCGGACGGGCGCATGAGTACCTTGAGTCCTCGGGGCGCAAGGATATGCAGGTCATAATAATACCCTCCGATACCGATATGAGCCGCTTTGACTTTCATAAAGCAACACCGGAGGGCATAGCCAAGTTGCGCGAAAAGTATAATATATCTCCGAAAACCACCCTCGCAATTTACGCGGGCAGACTGGACGCGGACAAGAGCGTTGAATACCTGCTGCAGGAATGGGCGCAGTTTATACGCCGCGATGACGATATGCACCTAATGATAGTCGGCGACGGCACAGAAATGCAGTCGCTAAAGAACTGGGCGTCATACCTCAAAATCGATGAGCAGGTTACGTTTACAGGCGAGGTCGAGCATAGTCAGATGCCCGACTACTACACGGCGAGCAACGTCTATGTCAGCGCCGCCACAACGGGACTTATGTCCATGTCGGTTCTCGAGGCGATCGCCTGCGGACTGCCTGTACTGCTTAAGCGTGACAAATACACTCAGGAAATAGTCAAGGAGGGCGTAAACGGCTTCACATATGAGCGCGCGACGGAATTCGGCGACAGACTGAAGCAGCTTGCATCGCTCGATTTGGACGGCCGCAGAATCATTAAAAATGTTGTACGCCGCTCCCGAAACGATATTCCCGAAAATTCTATGGCAAATCAGTTTATTGCGGCTTACGAGGCGGCAGTTAAAAAGCATAAGGCAAAAATAAATAATTGACGCGGATTTACTCAAGATTCGGCACAACCGAAACATTAAACCTGAAGCCGACGCTTTTTAATTCCTCGTGCCAATCCGATATTTTTGAAAATTCCTTATAAAAACCGTTCTGAGCCTTTTTTCCTATCTTTAAAATATCGCTGTCATACGTTTTAACGATTTTTTCCGCGGTTTGTGTGCAGCTTTCTTCAAGAAATTCCTCGATTTCACCGAGGAATTTCTTATTTTTCATCAATTTCTCTCCATCATACCGGGGAATATCTATGGTCATGTTCAGATCCTTTGAATAAATAAACCTCCCGCTGTCAAGGCTCAAACTGTTTTCTGATTTTAATGATAATATCTCTATCGGAATGCTCCCGCCGTTATTGTCTGATAAAGATATTACAGCGCCGTCGCCGTTGTCCGACAGAATATTAAGCACCACCGACTCTTCCGCCGATATTGCTCCGCTCATTTTTCCGTTTTCAAACAACGCGCTTCCGTTGGGTATTATCCTGCTTTTATCCTCGCTAAGCGTTAAAATCGGTACCGATACATCGTAAAGCCCGCTGTTATCGGACGCCTTAAATTCTTTGAAGCGGCACGAACGAACCGTTCCTCCCGAATACTCTCCGCCGATCATAGCTATATCCTCTGCCGACATTGATTTCAGCACCTTTTCATTCTCAAGGAGCTTTCTTGCGCTTTCGTCAGAAATATAAAGCATAATATCCGGCCTTGCCTCAAAGCTGTTGTCAAAATATGAGAGAACTTCGTCCGCCTTTTTCGCGGCGGACTCATTCATGATTATAAATTTGTTGTCGCTGAGCAGGATCTCTCTGCCTGTATCTCGAGAAATGTTTTCAAAACATTCGGACACGCTCTTGCCGGATATATTCAAAACCTCCGGCGGCAGCGCCTCATCGGTGCTCTCTGTGTTGAGCGTCATAACAGTAATGTTGTAATCATCATTTGATTTATCAATGCCTATTCCCTCTATTATCAGCTTTTCATTAAGCTCGGCGCGGCTCATACATCCGCTGAATGACAGTAAAGCGGCACATACGGCAACCGCCGAAAATACTGCCCTTAATATATTGGATTTATCGACTTTCATGAACGTTTACCCCCGCCCTATTGCCGCTTTTAATCATTGACTTTATTTTATATATAATCAGCAGCAGCAACGGTATTATAACCGCCGCCGTTATCGTGAGCCACAACCATACCCCGCTGCTGAATATAAAGCTCCTGAAGCCCATATCAGCGGTAACGGCTCCGAAAATAAGGACAGCCGCGCTCCCGATAATGATAGCGAGCCGCGAAGCTTTTTTACCGAAAAGCTTCCCTATACAAAGCGCGAAAAGATACATGAACAGTGAAAGCCTGCAAAACAGTCCCGCCGTCCACAAGCCTATAAACAGCGCATCAAGCCGCTGCAAAAATCCTATATTCACAGTTTTTGCAGCCTGATATACAGGGAAAACGCTGTATTTTAAATAATCTCCGAGAGAACCTGTCACAAGGATAATAAATAACATTATCGTTATGAATACAAAGCTGCTCCACAGAACGCTTCCACGGGATATATTGCCCTTCACTACCGGGTAGAGAACAGCTATGGCGGGTATGCACGACATTCTTGAAAGCATCAGCACCGTTCCGCTGTATACAGACTCGCCGCTGACCGAAAGCACGCTGCGGTAGTTCTCTGTATCTATTGACGGCAAAAGTCCGCACAGCATAAGAAAAACCGTTACAAACAGTCCGACAAGTATAATACCCGATGCTCTCGCCATCGCCTCAACGCCCTTGAACGCGCCATAGCATGAAGCTATAACTACCGCCGCTGAAATGGCAAACACAGGTGTTTCACCGTTTACGCCGAGTGAAATGAATTTATTGTATAATGCTATGCCATATCCGCACACCAGCAGAAAATATACGGCATAAAACAAAATAATAATTACTGAAAAGCGCTTAAAAATATCTTCGGAAAATTCCAAAACCGACATTGACGCGTTTTGCTTCCTTAAAAGCAAAACGGGAACAAGCATTAAAAGCGTGAGCGGAAATGAAATCAATGCCGATATAAGGTGGCTCCACATATCGTCTCCCGATGACAGCTGCGGGCTGTAGGTCACTGTCACTATCACACGGCTTATAAACAGCAGAACAAAAAGCTGTCCCGCGGTTATTACCCCTCTGTTATTCATCACTGTCACTTCCTTGAAGATCGGTTCCGGGCATTGCTTGAACTGTTGATGTTGATTTCGCGAGTTTCTTCCAACCTGCTCTGACAAATACATCTCGCATCGCCGTCATACTGAACGGAGAAACAGGCGCTGTATACGGTACGTCAAAGCTCTTCTTTCCGCATATATTGACAAGCACCATACAAAACAGGAGTATCACTCCCCATATTCCGAGAAACGCACCGGCTATAATAAACAAAAAACGTAAAATTGCTGTCGGCGCGTACAGGCTCGGAATGACATATGAGCAGATCGCAGTCAGTGCGACTACCATAAGCGTCGGCGCGCCGATAAGCCCCGCGTTTACCGCCGTTTCACCTATGACAAGCGCGCCCACGATACTGACAGCGTGTCCCAGAGGCTGCGGCATTCGCAGGCCCGCCTCGCGCATTATCTCATATACGAAGTGTATAACTATAGTTTCCACTCCGAGCGGCATTGGAGTCGCCGCTATCGAGCCGGCAATTTTCCCGAGAAGCTGCGACGGGAAAAGTTCGGGATGAAAGGAGCCGACAGCCACATAAACCCCCGGAAGCATTATCGCGATAAAAAACGCGATATACTTGAGCCAACGCGTCAGCGTCGCAAAATATGCCCTGTTTGAATAATCATCAAGCGTTTGAAAGTATTCCACAAAGAGAAACGGCACTATCAGCGCCGAGGGCGTCCCGTCAACGAGAATGGCGATCCTGCCCTCCGAGATTTTACCGCATACCGTATCGGGACGCTCGGAAATACCCACGCCGCTGAAAAACGAAAAGTCGCCCTTCTGCTCAAGATACGGGGCGATATAACCCGACGCCATGACCGTTTTCAGATTTATCGAGTTAAGGCGTGTTTTCAGCTTTTCAAGTATTTCGGGAGAAACGGTGTCAGTCAAATAGCACAGGCAAATATCCGTCCTGCTCTCGCTCCCGACCGTCATTGTTTCAAACTTAAGCCTTGGAGTTTTCATTCTCCTGCGTATGAGCGACATATTTATCCTCAAGGGCTCAACAAAGCCCTCCTTGGATCCTCGCTGCACAACATCGGAGTCAGGCTCTGAAACGCCTCTGAAGCTGAATCCCTGAATACCGAGGGCGAGCATTTTCGCGCAGCCGTCTATCGCTATAACGGCAAAGCCCGACATTATGAACTTGTCTACATCTTCAAGTGTCAGCACCTCGACCTGCTCCGCCGTGTAAAGTATCTTGCTCTTGATTTTTTCAAAGGCTTCATCCGGGGTTCCCTCATATATTTCCTCAGATACGGGCTTTATTACGCCGAGGGCGAGTATCTCCTTGTTTACCATTCCCTCTATTGTAATCACTCCGAAGCGTATACCGCTAAGTTCCATCTTATGAATTGTCAGGTCCGCGCTTCCGTCAAATCGCTCTTTAAGCCTTTCCGTGTTTTCGTCAAGCGACTTTGTAAGCGGAACAGGCGCGCTCTCCGGTTTTTTCTCCGGAGCTTTGCCGTATATGTTTTTAAGCTCACTGATAAAACGATACATCACATCACCTCGAAATAAAACGCGGGAAGTATCTCTCCGCACATTTTTCATAATCATTCCAAGATTATTTTTACTGATTACCGCCGAATTATTCCTTGAATATTTGACATAATATTACTCATGCGGAAAACACGTTGAATCACGGGGAAAGTCCCCTATTGAACCGAGGTGAACGGCAAAAGCCGCACTATGATAATTTCAGTTATCAGAACCGTACTTTTATATATTGTTATAATACTCGCCATAAGAATCATGGGGAAACGTCAAATAGGCGAGCTTCAAACGAGCGAACTTGTCGTAACGCTTCTCATATCGGATATAGCCTCGATACCGATGCAGGATACGGAACAAAGCCTTTTGAGCGGTATCGTACCTATTCTCATTTTAATAGCCTGCGAGATAGTAATATCCATACTTATGATGAAACGCGCCGGCTTCCGCAGGCTGATATGCGGAAAACCCGTTATTATAATTTCAGACGGCAAAATAGACCAAAAGGCAATGCACAAGCTTCGCATGAGCACCGAGGATCTGTCGGAGGAACTAAGGCAGCAGGGCGTGTTTAATATTGAGGACGTCAGCTTTGCGATAGTCGAAACAAACGGCAAGCTGAGTGTGATGAAAAAGCCCGAAAAGGATACCCCGACAGCGGAGGAGTTAGGCGTGAAAACCGAAAACAACGGCATAGAGGCTGTCGTCATAAGCGACGGGGAAATATCAAAATATTCACTCGACGCCTGCCATCTCGACAGGAAATGGGTATTCAGGCAATTAAAAAAGGAAAACGTCGATATAAAGGACGTTTTCCTTATGATTGCCAACAGAAACGGCGAATATAAAATTATAGAAAAGGATTGAACGGATTGAAGCGCTTTATTATTGCAGTTATTCTCATTTTTGCTGTCGCGGGGCTCTGTACGGTTGAATATATTCTCAACACCGGGGAATCAAGCAGAGCATCGGAAGCTCTTGAAAAAGCTCAAATTCTCCTGAAGGAGGGTAAAACGGACGAGGCGTCGGAAACAATGAAAAGGCTGCGTGAAAACTGGGACGCCAACGTGGAATCAATGCTCATCTTCGTTTCACACGGAAAGCCCGACGCGATTTGCGAAAGCCTCGCCGTCGCGGAAAGCTATCTCGAAAGCAGGGAGTTTCCCGAATTTTACGCTGAGTGCCGGCGAACCGAAAACGAACTTAAACACTTCCGTGAATTAGAGATACCGACGTTTAATAATATTCTTTAGTTTATTTTTTATCCTTCCCGGCCTTGCATGAGCGCGGCCGGTCCTGAGCCTTTTGACATAAACCGCATTTTTTGCAGTTTCCCGGACACCTTGAGCAGCAGCCGCTTTCAGGCGGCTTTACAAATCTGTATATCATAAGCGCGACAAGGAAAATTCCGAGCGCGGCTATAATAATATCGGCTATCATCGCTATGCTTCCTTTCAATGAATTAAATTACCGATAAGCGTACCGAATTGGAAAATAAACGCGGAAACAAACCATGCCGCCAAAAGCTGATATACTATCGAGATAAGAGTCCATTTCGCGCTCTGCATCTCTCTGCGAATCGTCGAAAGCGCCGCGACGCACGGGGTATAAAGCAGCACGAACACAAGAAACGAAAACGCCGAAAGAGGGGTGAAGCTCGCGGCTATCGCCTCCGCTCCACCGTATAATATGGTCATGGTGCTTACGACCGATTCCTTCGCGGCTATACCCGTAAGGAGCGAAACGGCAGCGCGCCAGTCTCCGAAGCCGCACAGCGTGAATACAGGCGCGATAAATGTACCGATGGTTGCAAGCATACTCTCAGAGCTGTTGTCAACAAGCCGCAGTGAGAAATTAAAGGATTCAAGAAACCATATGATAACCGTAGCGCCGAGCAGAACCGTTCCCGCCTTGGTGAGGAAGTCCTTTAGCCTTTCCCAGACGTGCAGCCACAGGCTTTTGAGCGTCGGTATTCTGTACGGCGGCAGCTCCATGACAAACGGTGCGGGCTGCCCTTTGAGAATAGTATTTTTGAATAAAAGCGCGGTCAGAATAGCGGCTAAGATACCGATTATATAAATCGCGAAAACAACAAGCGCGCCGTACTTTGCGAAAAAAATACCTATCATCAGCAAATAAACAGGCATTTTCGCGCTGCATGACATAAACGGGGTTATCAGTATAGTAAGCCTTTTATCATTGATATTTTCGAGCGTGCGCGTGCCCATTACCGCGGGAACAGAGCATCCGAATCCCATAAGCATGGGTACGAACGCACGCCCCGAAAGCCCTATTTTCCTCAGGAGCTTATCCATAATAAACGCCGCGCGCGCCATATAGCCGCTGTCCTCGAGAACAGAAAGCAATAAAAACAGCAGCAAAATCTGCGGCAAAAACGAAAGCACCGACCCTATGCCCGCGATTATACCGTCACAGACAAGGCTTATCGCCCAATCAGACGCGCCGGCACTTTCAAGCAATCTCAAAATATTATCGGAAAGCCATGTGTTTATTAAATAATCCACCCCGTCGCAAAGATAGTTTCCTATCGGACCGAACGTGATGAAAAATATCGCAAGCATCAGCACAAGGAATGTGGGAACAGCGGTAAAACGCCCCGTAACTATCCTGTCGATTTTATCGGAAACGGTGACATAACCCTGCTTGTGCTTTTTATGTACCGCCTTTTCACATATGGCGCAGATATATTTATAGCGCTGGTCAGCAATAATCATCTCTCTGTCAACATATTCCGTAGTGGGTATTTCATCGATATGAGATTTTATGTGCTTGGCCTGACGTTCCGTAAAGTTAAAGCTCTGCTGCGCTATCGTATCTCCCTCAAAGAGCTTGACGGAGTTCCAGCGCATACTCGCGGCGTGATCGTGATCGACCTCCTCAAGCACCTCCTCTATATTTAAGAGGGCGTTATTTACCTCCGGGGAATAAATATTCTTTACGGCAACCGGTTTATTTTCGGAAACGATTCTGAAAGTTTCTTCCAGAAGCTTACCGATTCCGGTATTTCTGCTTGCGGATATTGGCACTATCGGTATTGACAGGCTCTTCTCGAGAAGCTCCACATCTATTTTATCGCCGCGCTTTTCCAAAAGGTCTATCATGTTGAGCGCGATAATCATAGGCTTGCCAAGCTCCGCGATTTGCGTTGTAAGATACAGATTTCTTTCTATATTTGTCGCGTCGATTATATCAATAATAATATCAATATCATCGTTAATAAGGCAGTTTCGGGAAACTATCTCCTCCGGTGTATACGGCGAGAGAGAATATATCCCCGGCAGATCTACCGCCGTCATTCTGCACTTATCGAACTTGATCCTGCCTTCTTTTTTTTCAACGGTAACACCGGGCCAGTTTCCGACATACTGAGAGCTTCCCGTAAGCTGATTAAAGAGAGTCGTCTTGCCGCAGTTGGGATTTCCCGCAAGGGCTATCTTTATCTGTTTTTTAGCGGTTATTGCTTTTTTATCATCTTCTGCTGTCAACTTTTGCACCTTTGTGCACCTCCGAAAGGAATATTTCCTTTGCTTCCGCTTTTCTTATACTAAGCTCATAACCTCTTACATTTATTTCAATCGGATCCCCGAACGGCGCGGATTTTCTCATAAACACCACCGCTCCCGGAGTTATGCCCATATCTATTATTCTCCGCCTTATAGCGCCCGAGTTTCCTATGCAGACAACTGTACCGTATTCACCCGGTTTAAGGTCCGCAACATTTTTCATATCCACATCACCCTTTTAACTGTTAGCCGGTGCTAATGATTGCATTCAAAACAGGCCGCTGCCAAGCGCTGTTTGAAAATCATCTCACGCCTGCAGCAGCCTTATCGACTTAATATATGATAACACCGGGCAGTATATACATAATTTATGAAATTATAACTCATTCAATATGCCGCCGGCGTCCCGGGCGGAAGCCGCGCATTGACGGGGCAGGTCCCTTATTAAATACTTAAGCATCGGTTACGATTATCTGCCCGCTGATACATTATAATATTTCATCGCGCTAAATACCGCTATTTTTCAACAGCGGTCCATAGCTTTTCTATTGTCTTTTGTGAATCATCGCCGCAGATTATCACTATCTCGTCATTAGCATGAACAGTAGTATCGCCTCGGGGAATATACAGCTTCTCGCCACGGACAACAGAAACAATAAGCGACGACGGAGGCATTTTAATATCCTTTATGGCGTAGCCGTCAAGAGCGGAATTTTCAGGGAGAGTAAAGGACATTATAGCTGCTCTGCCCTTGTTCAGCGTGAGTAAAAGCTGCGCTCCCGCGTTGATTACCTCCTGCTCAATCATTCTTGTTATTATTTCGGTACTGCTCACAACAATATCGATATCCAT
>CAYLOD010000051.1:0-13340 GCA_964385235.1 uncultured Clostridium sp. | reverse complement strand
TTTGTTACGGTCTTTCCGCAACTGGTACATACAACATCGCCGGTATAACCTTCCTCGGTTTCCGTCGCCACCTTCTGACCTGTAATCTCCGTGCTTCCTATATGGCTGTTCGGATCGGGATCGCCGTAATATTCGCCGCAATCCACACAAGCAGCCGCACTTACACAGGTCGCAACTCCGCCGTGATGTTCTTTCTTTTCTTCCGTAACGGTACATCCCTCATTTGTACATTCGTGCCAATGTCCGTTCTCATCGCTGAGATATACACCTCCGAAGCTGTGCTGCTTTGCCTGTGTTACAGTTGCTCCGCAGACCTCGCAAAGAACAGGTGTCTCACAGTTTCCATCGTCAGCGGCAGCGATATGCGGTTCCGCTGTGCTTACGTATCCGCATATTTCACAGGTTTTAAAATGGCCTCCGTCTGAGGACTGATAATCCGAGAATTTATGCTCAACAAGGCTGTCGGGATCGTAATTGCCGCATTCCGTGCAGACTTTCCAATGATGTGTTCAGTCAGTTTCCCATTCGCCGCTCCAGCTATGAACGTGTTCAGGCTCAAGCATAGGTATCTCATTTCCGAACGATATAATCTGTCCGCAGTCAAGACACCACAAATCTCCGGTATATCCCGCCTCTGTTTCCGTTGCGGGCTTATAGCCCTTTATTTCAGTATCGCCGGCATGGTTGGCTAAATTCTTTTCTCCGTATGCAAGACCGCATATATCGCATACAGCCTCAGCCTTACACGTTGCCATACCGCCGGAGTGCACGCCTGTTTCAGTAACATCACAGTAAGGATTCAGGCATTCCTTTTTATGGGTTCCGCTTTCGGACGTCCATTCTCCCCATGTATGCTCTTTAGCATTTTCTATAACATATCCGCATTCCGAGCAGTTCAGCGGCGTTGTGCAGTCCTTATCATCCTCGATCGGCGTATGCGGTACACCTACGGTTTTTCCGCATTCGGTGCAGGTATGATAATGTCCGTCCTCAACGGCTGTATAATCTCCGAATGTATGAGCAGTATATGATGTATGCGCTCCGCAGATTTCACATTCAAGCCAATGATGAGTATCGTCCGAATTTAACTTCGTATAGCTGTGTACATGCTCCTCGGGCGGCAGAGGCGCTATTGCCTCTCCTCTTGAAACAAGCGCTCCGCAGTCAGAACAATAGGTATCTCCGCTGTAGCCCGCTTCCGTTTCTGTTGGAGGAATATAATTATGAAGCTCCGTGTTGAGGTGTTTTGTATTATCCACCTCGCCGTATTCCTGTCCGCAATCTGCACAAACCGCCTTATGCACACAAGATACGGTTCCGCCCGAATGCTCCTCATGTGTTTCCGCAACGCCGCAGCCATCGTTTGTACATACGCGCCAGTGACCTGTTTCATCACTGAAATATACGCCGTCAAAACTGTGTGCTTCATTACCCTCGATTACAGTTTCTCCGCATACCGAGCAAAGCACCGGTGTTGTGCAGTTTCCGTCATCGGCATACGGATTATGCGCGCTCTTGTGCCTGTATCCGCAAACCGTACATTCAAACCAATGGGTATTCGCATCGCTGCCATAGGAATCTGTATAGACATGTTCGGACTTTGTTTCATTTTCATATACGCCGCATTCGGTACATTCACGCCAGTGTCCGCTATCATCGAAATTCATTTCACTCCAGTTATGTTTATGCTGTGTTCCGACTGCGGGAATTGTTTCACCTTTTTCAATAACAGCGAAGCAGTCCGCACAAATCTTATCGCCGGTATAGCCATCCTCTGTTTCGGTAGCCTCTTTATGATCTTTTATTATATAGTTATCATTTGCATGATTTTCGGGATCTAAAGCCCCGTATTTTACATGGCAAATCTCACATTCCGCCTGTGTAACACAAGTGGCCTTGCCGCCCGTATGATCTCCTGTTTCGGTTGCTCCGCAATCGGCATTGATACATTTTCTGGTATGCGTATGACCGTCGGTGATATACTGCTCACTCCAAGTATGCTGCTTTGCGGATTCTATTTCATAATCACATACAGAGCAGTTAAGTGGTGTTTCACAGTTTTTATCACTCAGCGCAGGCACATGATTTTCGGTCGAAGTGTATCCGCAGATATCACACTTATGTGTATGTCCCTCTGCTGTTTTTGTATATTCTCCGAATACATGAGTGGTCTGACCGATTTCATCTCCGCAGATTTTGCATTGCTGCCAATGGTGAGTAGAATCGCTGCGCCATTCATAGATGTGTCCGGTCGCCGGAATTTTTTCTCCCTTTTTAAGGATTTCTCCACAGCTCGCACAGCATTCGTCACCCGTATAGCCCTCTGTAAATTCACCGGGATCTGTTTTTCTTTCAATTATTATTCCGCCGACATGGTTAGAGGGATCCTTTTCCCCATATTCCATTCCGCAGACCTCACATACCGCTTTCTCGCCGCAATCAGCGACTCCGCCGCTGTGCTTTACCTTGGTATCGGTAACATTACATCCGGGATTAGCACATATATGATAATGTCCGTCTTCATCGCCCGTATAGTCGTCGTTAAAGTTATGTGTCTTTGCGGGTACTACAGTAGCCATGCATTCAAGGCACAATACCGCTGTTTCACAGTTGCCGTCATCATCAGCCGCCAAATGGGGCTCAACTGCTGTTCTGTGCGAACATACATAGCACATACGGTAATGTCCGCCTTCGGTTGACATACAATTACTGTATGAATGAGCCGTGAAATCGTCAGCTTTCACTCCGCACTCACATTGATGCCAGTGACCTGTACCGTCACTAACAAGCTTATCGAAATTATGCTCATGTGCCGGAGGTATAGCCGGAACAGTTTCACCCTTCTCGATTATCTGATTACAATCCAGACAATATACATCTCCGGTATAGCCCTCCTTGCCGACCTCAGGCTCAACCTTGCCTTTTATTTCCGTATCGCCGTGCTTTGTTGTATCATAATCTCCGTATTCAGCGCCGCAGCCTGTACATACTGCTTTCTGACTGCAGGTCGCCGTTCCTCCGTAATGCTTTATAACATTTACCTTCTGTGTACATCCGGCTGAATTGCATACATACCAGTGACTTTCTTCATCCCATCTTCTGTCGTTGCTTCCGCTGTATAAATGTGTGCTTCTCGCGGGAACGGTGTATCCGCAGCTGCATACATAAGATGTTTTGCAGTTTTCGTCAGGATCGGGATCATGGGGGGTTGTCACATTTTCACCGCATACAGTGCATACAGCCCAGTGATTGTATTTTCCATAATTATATTTCTCAAATGTATGCTCCCCCGCCTCTTTTATAACAGTGCCGCAAACAGTACATTTTGTCGGGTTTGTACAACTTACGCGGCCCTTAGGCGGTGTATGGTCAACCTTTTCAATAGGTTCCTCCTTTATTTCTCCGCACCGCTTGCAGGTATATTCCATTATACCTTCTTCGCTGCAGGAAGCGGGCTTTTTTATCTCGCCCTGCCATAAGTGTTCACCGTACGCTTTGGATTCAACGGTCTGTTCCTCATCACAGATTGTGCATCTCTGCCGCTTTGTACCGTCCTCCATACAAGTAGCGGTACTCGTATCGGGAATGTCGACCCAATTATGTCCGACAGCTGGTATTTCCTCCTTTGAATTCGGATCGGTATAATTACAATATATACATCTTCTTTCACGGGTACCCGGCTCCTCACAGGTTGCCTCCTTTGTAGTGATCAGCCTGAAGTTATGGCTTTCGGGACTTGCTATCGGAGCCGTTTCGGTATCATTGCAAACCGAACACCTGCGTTCTCTTTCACCTTCTTGTCCGCAGATTGCCTCTTTAGTGGTGTACCATAATCCGAATTTATGACCCGTGGCGGAAACAGTTTCCACAGACTTATGCTCATTGCAGTCCGAACATACCTTATAGGTATATCCGTCCGTATCGCAGTCAGGCTGCTTAGTCAGAATATCATCGCCCCAATTATGATGTGACTGTTCTTCCTCTATTATGATAAATCCGCATTCTTCGCAGGTTTTCTTAGTATAAGTACCGCAGTTGTTTGTTACGCTCTGCTCAGTAAATTTATGTCCTTTCGGTCTTTCTCCTTCGGGAAGATAATCGTATGTACCATCCTCACCGAGCCGTGGCTTATTATAATATGTTTCATAGACATCTCCGCATACGCTGCAGTAATAATTCATCGCTGTATATTTCGGCGCCGTACAGGTAGCATCATAGCTGACACTTTCACGTTTGCCATAGGCTCCGTTATAATGTATTGCCCAGTTATGCTTCAGAAACGCCTGTATAGTAACAGGATCGGCAGCCTGATCCTTGTCGTCAACCGCATTTATTACAAATGTATCGGCATAATACATTCAAATCATAGGCTTCCTCGTTTCTCAGGACCGTTACGGAGCTTATGGTTCTTCCCTCTGTTGCCTTTATGGTAACGGTAGGAATATCACAGAACGTTGTCTTGTCCAGACTTGCTCCTCCGTCTATGCCATGTTCGGGATCCTCGGTTGCGCTGACTGTTATCAAAGGCTTGGCGTCATCTTCTAACGGCAAAGACCTGTCGTCCTCCTCTCCCGGAGCCGATACAAACATGGCATCGTCTGTATGATCGTGCTCATGGGCAGACGAAAGATCATCTGCATAAACCGGCATCGCGGAAACCATAGAAACAACCATTGCCGCAGATAAAGTCAACGATACGATTTTCTTGCTTGTGATCTTCATAATTTTCCTCCTTACTTTAAATATAGTTTTAATCACAATGCTTTATATTTTTAAATATTGTTACTACAGTATATCATAGGACTGCAAAAAAATCAAGCAAATTAAGCAAATATTATTATTTTCACGTCAATGGAAATTTGTAATTTTAATAAGGGACTTGCACGTCATACAGCGTGGCAGGCGCGGCGTGAGCATCACTTTTCCCCTGCCGATTACAGCAATTTTTTCCCGCCCAAAACGCGGGGGCGGGGCCCGATGGGACGGGGCCCAACGGGACGGGGCCCAACGGGACGGGGCCCGACGGGACGGGGCCCGACGGGACGGGGCCCGACGGGGACAATATCGCCTGATATGTATTAAAAAACGGCAGGGTGGGCAAAGTCGGTTTTCCTGCCGTCAGAGGCGCAAACGCTCAGTGGAAATATTTACCCGCGAAATCCGCAGACTTATCTGTTGACTTTCTCCTTGTCCGTTTCATTTTTGCCGGACTTCTGCGGCGTCGCATCGGGAGCTTTGATTTGCAGCTCTACATCGGATATTCCGCTTTCCTCTCTGACAAAGTTTTTTATCGTTTCGAGCTCGCCGGCTGTAAGCTGTGCGGACGATTTACCCGTTAAAAGTATGGTATTTCCGCTCCCGCCCGACATAAGCCCGCAGCGCACATCATTAAGCTTTGTAAATACAGCGGCGGCTTTATCCGAAATCGCGGCGCAGTCAATCCGACTTTTAAGGTTTTCTTCAATCTCAGCATTTTTTGATTTTTCCTCGTCTAATTGGTTCTGCAGGTCGTGTATTGTGTTTTCCTGAATGGCGATCGTTACTTTATCGTTATCCTCCTCGCCGCCGATCTGTTTATTCTGCATGACGCGGAGGGTAAAATCGCTGAGATCATAATCGGAAAGCTTATCGGTAAGCTCGGAAATTCTTGTGTCCGAAAGCTGCGCTCCCACAAGTGAAACGGAAATCTCACGGTTGATATTGTCAACACTGCTTTGTACGAGCTGTGTATCCGCAAACACAAATTCAGAATTGAGATAATCCGATATGTTTTTTTCAATGACCGATTTATATACCGTATATGCTCCCGTAAGTATGCTCGGTATCACGGTTATGATTATAAGCGTCATTATTATGCGGTTGGCGTGCTTCTGTTTTTTGTCGTCAAGCTCCTTCACACGCGGCACGCCGAGCATCCTCGTGACGATTAGCGCGGACAGGGCAATAAAAAGTGTGTTGATTGTAAAGAGATAAAACGCGCCAATGATAAATCTCAACTGTTTCGTCGCGATACCGTATCCCACCGTACAGAGGGGCGGCATGAGCGCCGTCGCGATAGCAACACCGGGAATGACGTTGCTCGTTTTCTTCCTCGTGTTGCCTATGCTGCCCGCTATTCCGCCGAACAGCGCGATCAGCACGTCCCACATTGTCGGGCTTGTCCGCGCTATCATTTCACTTGTAGCCGTGCTGAGCGGCGACAGAGTAAAATATATCGTAGAGGTGATAAGGCTGATAACAACCTGTGTTGCGAAACGGGTCGCCGCCTTCTTCAGCATAGCAAGATCCCTTATAGCGAGGGAATAGCCAATAGTGAGTATGCCGCTCATGAGCGGGGAAATCAGCATCGCGCCGATAATGACGGCTGTAGAGTTGACATTTAAACCGATAGAGGCGATAAGGATCGCAAGCATGAGGATCCACATATTCGCGCCGTGTATGACCGTATTTTCCTCCATCATGTCGTGAAGCTCATCATAGGACAGCATATTGCTTCGCATATCCAAAAGATTGCTGAAATACGCTTTGACACTGCGCTTAGACGACTTCGTATCGTTGTCCATGTTTATTATATCCGTCCTTTTTCAAAAATTTATAATCAAACCCGGACAGCTATGCCCCAATATCGCTGTAATCCATAATCAGAGCGCGGCGGGGTTGATACGAAACCTCGCCGCGCATAACCGCTATAATGAATTGCGTAATATTCCGCCCGGCAAACAATATGACATTTTGGAGCGGCAGACTCTCCCCCTACGCTTACCGAATCGTCATATTCAACTTAATCTGACGAACTTGTGAGGAAAGCGGCGCAGAGATCAAACATAGCGTTGACGATCATGCAAATCGCCACAAACGTCCAAAGGAAATCTGTCCACGCGAAGGGATTCAGCAAAATAATAATTCCAAACGCGACGGAAAGCACCGCGCCGATCCCAAGAATATACCAGCGTCCTGTTTTCATTCTCAGCATATCAACTGTCCATTGTATGCGGAGAATGCCTGTGAAAAGAACAATCACCCCTATAACAAAGGAGAACGTTTCGATAAGCCAGTTTGAATTGAACAGGCAGAGCAAGCCAACAGCAAGAGCGCAGAGCGCCTTTGCAAGTCCCTGTTCAAGATGCGCGCTGACAGGGTCGGCGCGAAAATAACGTATAACGTACACGATTCCCGTCATTATCAGGGCAATACCGATAACCACGATTATTACCGAGGTAAGGCCTTTGGGATTGATAAAAAGCAGCACGCCGAGCAGGATCTCGCAAATGCTCATAATTATTTTTCCTATTTTTCCGCTGTTTTGTAATAATTTTTTCATAGATATTCGTTCCTTTCATATTTTTTATTTAATAGGATTAACTGTTAAGCAAGGCGTCTGCCCTGCTATTTAACTCAAAACACCTTCCGTCCGCTTTCAACAGCATAACATGAAAAGCATAAGTCGGAAGTTCATTCCCCCTTTCTGTAAATCTTCCTCACAAGGCTGTACCTTTCATTCCGTTTTGCCCGCCATGCTCTTACAGCTTTTCCTTTATATATTCCCGCAAATCTTGAAAGCCGCCCCGCGGATATTCCGAAATATCCCTGTTTTCCTTGTTTATCAGGTTGTTTGTAAGTAAAAACACATCCATTCCGCATTTTTCCGCGGCCATATCCTCCTGTGTATCGTTGCCGACCATCAGACATTCCTCCGGCGCAAGTTCCAGTCTGCCGGCAATCTCGCTGAAATAAAGGGGATTCGGCTTGCTCACACTGATATTTTCATACGCGGTAATCAGCTCAAAATCCTCCGGCTTGAGTCCCGCCCAACGTACACGGGAACACATGGCGCACATTGGGAACACGGGGTTTACGGCAAGAGCGGTTCTCAGTCCCTGTTCCTTTGCCCATGTGACAGTTTCCCCCGCCTGCGCGTCAAACCCGCAAAACTCCTTTGCGCTTTCAAATTCCTTTTGGTAAAATTCATCGACAGCCGGCTTGTCGCGCATAACCCGCTCTCCGAGTATTTCGGAAAATTTGCGCCAGAAAACGGTTTCATTGCTTGTGCCGCCGTCGTTTTTCACCATTTCAGCCGTTCCTTTCCAGATCGCGTCAACAAGTTCCTTCGGCTCATATCCGAGCGGGGCAAGCTTCCTTGTCAGCAGCTCGAAGTAGCCCTTAGTAAACCTGTCCTGATCCATAGGCAGAAGTGTGCCGTCGAGGTCAAAGAGTATAGCTTTTAAACTCATTTTGTTTTCACTCCTGTTCATGCTTAAATAAGGTTCGCGGCTTTTGCCGCAATTTTCTCAATGATGCCGTGTTTAATACGCCGAAGCCTCATTGATAATATTCTCCTGCATGGGGATAGTGTTTTTAAAGAGATTGACAAATCGGGGACGGAGCGATATTATATCTATGCGCAACACAAGCCGCTTATTGAATGGTTTTTCCGAGCCTATGCCACAAAAAACAGCCCTTTTCTGCGGATTTCTTTTGAGGAGCGCAGTCGTTAAACCCCGCACACGACATGGTCGCTCATGACGAAATATGTTTATTGTTATATTATAGCACACTTTTATACAAACTTCCATACAGTAAATGTTAAATTATGTTTTTCAATTTCAGAACAAATTCCCAAAATAGATTCAACAGCAGTGCCGATGCGGAATCTACTTTGGGAATTTGCGTTATTAAAAATTTTTTTAAAATTGCTTGACATCTTATTACCGCTTTGATATAATAACTTACGTTGACAAGAGAGTGCCAAAAAACTTAATATAAGCGAGTGTGCTGGAACTGGCAGACAGGCACGTTTGAGGGGCGTGTGTTTTACGACGTACGGGTTCAAGTCCCGTCACTCGCACCATGTCCGGACGCTGATTTTGATGCTGAAGCTGTTAAAATCGGTGTTCTTTTTTTGCGCCGTGACATATAGCCGATAAATATCAATTTGTTGAATTTACGGCTCTGTACACGGCAAAGCATTTTATTTATCGCAACAATTAAAGCCGACAGACATATGTCTATCGGCTTTTCAGTATTTAATAATGGTTTTGCCCCGCCGGGGACATCTTGCCTGAGTTATTACAAATAAACGCACATTGGAATACATTGTGTGGTTTTTCAGCAATCTGATAAGCTTATCTTCGGCAAAAGCTTCTCCATTTCCGCTATTCCCGCCTTCTGTGAGCTGATTATGGATTTTATAACAGGATTCAGCTCCTGACATATCGTATATTTCAACGCGTTTTCGCTCATTCTTACCGCGCCCCTATGATGAGGGATCATCTCGCAAAGGAAGTTCAGATTTACGTTATTCGCGGAAGGAGCCGACTTCATTTCATTAAACATTTTTTGCGATATTTCATTATACGACCTCGTGTAAGGCTTGAACTGCACCGGAGAGTTTTTCACGGAGCGGCAGCACACCTCGACCGCAAGCATATCATCTATGCTCTTTGTCTGCTCAGCTATTATGTTAAGCGCTATGTTCTGAACCTCGATATTTGTTGTATACCGGAGTATGTTCAGCGACATATCTATCGCGGCGCGGTGATGGGGTATCATTTGCTTGATAAAGTTGCCTGAAACGCTGTCGCTAAGCTGTACGTCGGTCATACATTTTATCATTGTGCTCAGTATGACGGAGTAGCAGTCCAAGTACCGCTTTGAAACATTGCTCAGCCTTTGAGGTAATCTCTGATTGCCCATAACTATTCCCCCTGAAATTGCGGCAATATGGTTCTGCGTTTATATCCATAATCCATTATATTCCATTTCTTTTCTTATGTGCATAAAAACAATTTTTTAATTATTTTTAATTTATTGTATAATGTTGAAAGAACAGGAAATTCATGCTATAATTACATATGTAATTGTATTATCTTTAAAGAGATAAATTAGGGAGAGGTTTTATTATGAAAAAAATAAATGTAACGGATTCTTATAATTCATGGCTTAAAAACGCTGTTGACGATCCTGATCTGATAGCGGAGCTGAAAGGCGTAGAGGGCGCCGACGACGAGATCTACGACAGATTTTATCGTGAGCTTGAGTTCGGCACGGCGGGTCTGCGCGGTATAATAGGCGCGGGAACAAACAGAATGAATATCTATGTCGTCCGCAGAACTACTCAGGGTCTTGCTAACTTTCTAAATAAAAATTACGGCAATGCGTCGGTCGCGATCTCATACGACTCGAGAATTAAGGCCGGTTACTTTGCGTCCGAAGCGGCGAGAGTCCTTGCCGCCAACGGCGTAAAAGTATATATATCGAGAGAGCTTGAGCCTACGCCTGTTCTCTCGTTCCTTGTCAGAGAGCTTGGCTGTCAGGCGGGCATAATGGTCACGGCAAGCCATAACCCCGCTAAGTACAACGGCTATAAATGCTATGGCGACGACGGCTGTCAGATGACGGACGTTCACTCCGGCATAGTATATGATGAGATTCAAAAGGTAGATATATTTAGCGGCGTCAAGCTTACGGACTTTGACGAGGGCATAAACAGCGGTCTTATCGAGTGGGTAGACGACAGTGTATATGAATCATACCTGAATAATGTCGAGGCGCAGTCCGTCAACAAAAATATCTGCAAGGGTGCGGGGCTGAAAGTCGTTTACACGCCGCTGAACGGCGCGGGAAACAAGCTTGTGCGCAAGATACTGGCAAGGATCGGCGTCGAGGACATTACGGTAGTTCCCGAACAGGAGAATCCCGACGGCAGCTTCACAACGTGTCCATATCCGAATCCTGAGATAAGAGAGGCTCTCGACCTGGGTCTGAAGCTTTCGGAAAAGACAGACTCCGATCTGCTTCTTGCGACTGACCCCGACAGCGACCGCGTCGGCATTGCCGTCAGAACAGACGAAGGATACAGACTTCTCACGGGCAACGAAACGGGCATTCTCCTTATCGACTATATACTTTCATGCAGAAAGACATTAGGCACGCTTCCCGAAAGACCTGTCGCTGTCAAGACGATAGTCACATCAAAGCTTGTTGAAAAAATTTGCGAAAAGTACGGCTGTGAGCTGAGGAATGTCCTCACCGGCTTTAAGTATATAGGCGAGCAGATCCTCGGACTTGAACAAAAGGGCGAGGAATCAAGGTATGTATTCGGCTTTGAGGAAAGCTACGGCTATCTTGCGGGTACATATGTCAGGGATAAGGACGCTGTTGTCGCTTCGATGCTCATATGCGAAATGGCGGCATACTACAGAAAGAACGGTAAAAGTCTCTATGAGGTCATGAATGATATTTACAAGGAGTATGGCTACTACATCAACCGAACACTCAGCTTCGAGTTTGACGGCGCTTCCGGCATGGAAAAAATGAGCGGTATTATGAACAGTCTCCGTGATAACCCCCCGACAGAGGTTTCGGGCTTTGAGGTCATAGCTGCAGCAGACTATAAACTTTCCGTGGCAAAGGATCTGAAGTCGGGCAAGGAAGAAAAAATAAATCTGCCTAAGTCGAATGTCCTCTCATATTCACTTGAGGGCGGCGGAGCAGTTATCGTCCGTCCGTCCGGTACCGAACCGAAAATAAAGCTGTATCTCACTGCTGTCGGCAAGACGAGAGAAGAGGCTGTCGAACTTTGCGACAGGCTTGCCGATGAAATGGAGATTAAACTCGGCGTATGATTTTTAAATTAAAATAACTGTAAAGCTGAACCTTTACGGGTTCAGCTTTATATTATACCATTCAAAAAAAGTATACAAATCAAAGGAATGAGCTATATGAACAGACCTTTAGCGGACAGGATAAGACCGCAAACGCTTGATGAAATTTCGGGGCAAAAGCATTTAATAGGAAAAAATATGCCGCTCAGGAATATTATAGAATCGGGAACTATTCCGAATATGATTTTTTACGGTCCGTCCGGAGTGGGCAAGACTACGCTCGCTTCAATCATTGCAAGGCAGACCAACATGACGCTGCGCAAGCTCAACGGTACAACTGCTTCAACCTCTGATATAAAGGATATAGTCGCGGAGCTTTCGGAATTTTCGGGCATGAACGGTATACTTCTTTATCTCGATGAAATCCAATATTTTAATAAAAAGCAGCAGCAGACGCTTCTTGAGTTTATCGAGAACGGCAGCATTACACTTATCGCCTCGACGACAGAGAATCCCTATTTCTATGTTTACGGGGCAATTCTCAGCCGTTCAACAGTCTTTGAATTTAAACGAGTTGAAAAGGACGATGTAATCGGCGCTATAAAGCGGGCTTATAATATACTGCGCGATGAAGGCGACGAGGCAATCGAACTTGAGGACGGCGTTGAGGAGCATATCGCTTACGGCTGCGGCGGCGACGTCAGAAAGGCCGTCAATGCCGTGGAGCTCTCCGTACTGTCGACTCATGCCGTGGACGGCGTCAAAACAATATCTCTTGAAACAGTTAAATCTCTCACTCAAATGAGCGCGGCAAAATATGACCGTGAGGGTGACGAGCATTACGATCTGCTTTCGGCGTTTCAGAAGTCCATGCGCGGTTCGGACGCAAACGCGGCTGTCCACTACCTTGCCCGTCTTTTGGAGGCGGGGGATCTGCCGTCTGTGTGCAGGAGGCTTATTGTCTGCGCCTGTGAAGATGTAGGGCTGGCATATCCGATGATAATACCTATAGTCAAGGCGGCTGTGGACTCCGCGCTTCAGGTAGGGCTCCCCGAGGCAAGAATACCTCTTGCCGATGCCGTTATCCTTGTTTGCTCCGCACCCAAGTCAAATTCGTCATATATGGCGATAAATTCAGCTATGGCCGACGTCAAGGCGGGCAACACGGGCGCAATTCCCCGTCAGCTTCAAAACAAGCATTATGACGGTGCGGACGCGAAGGTCAAGGGGCAGTTTTATCTTTACCCTCACGACTATAAAAATCACTGGATACAACAGCAATATTTGCCCGACGCTATCCGGGATACAGTCTATTATGTTCCCGGGGAAAATAAAAATGAACAGGCATTCGCTGAATATTGGAGGAAAATAAAAGATCAATAAATCAGCTTTTATTTACTTTATCATATTTTGCCTTTCCATACAGTAAACAAAAACCACCGTAAATCGGTCAACATACCGTTTACGGTGGTTTTGCTGTTAAATTTCTTATACTGCCCTTATACTACAGCGGAAATTTTCAGTCGCTTACATTTACCGTGAAGTACTTTGTGGCGGTCTTGCCCTTTGCGTCGAATATCTTTACAGCGTAGCTGTAGGAAATAGCTCTCGCGGGTTTGTGTGTGTAAGATGTTGAAGTTACCGAGCCTGTGAGCGCGGTGTAGCCCGAAGCGCCCGCCGGTTTGCAGTAGTACTTGTACTTATACGGCGCTGTTCCGCCCGACGCCTTGGCAGTCA
>CAYLOD010000050.1:4266-14065 GCA_964385235.1 uncultured Clostridium sp. | reverse complement strand
GCAGCCCGTTCATAATATCACACTATCTCCTCTTTGTCAACTCCTTTTTTGAGGGTTTCTTAAAACAAGTGAATTTTTACGGTAAATTCCGCATCGGTTCTGCTGTGGAATTTACTATGAAAACAAAATCTTATTTAATATCGCAATTCTCTTGATAATATGAAAAAAATATATTATAATACTTATACGATTTAATTTTTAGGTGATATTGTCTGATGGATAAACTTGCGGTTTTTATTTCATGCTCTCATGAAAACGGTGAGCCTCCCCTCCCTGTTTTTCATAATATACAGGTCGGCGCGGCTAAAGCGGAAAAACTTTTTGATGGAATGCTCCGCGACAATACCGGCGATAATATATCTGAAAAAAATCAATTCTATTGTGAGCTTACCGCTCAATACTATGCGTGGAAGAATTACCCCGCCGAATATTTAGGCTTTTTTCACAGCAGACGGTATATGTCCTTTAATAGGAAATTTTTGGTGGACAAGAGCTATAAGGGTAAATCGCTGCCGCGCGCATATACTGTAGAGAAACTCCCAAAACCGTCTGTTTTAGATAAATACGGCTATGATGAAAGAACAATTTCGGAAATTTCGGAAAAATATCCTGTTATCTCCGTTCTGCCCGAGAAAATGTCCGAAAACGCTCAAAAAAGATTCATAAGGACTCAAAAAAACGGCAAACGTGAGCTTGAGCTTATAGAAAGCGCGATAACCGGGTACTATCCGGATTTTTTGCCCGCGTTTAAAGCGTATATGAGCAGTAATATTCTTTATTTTTGCAATATGTTTATAATGCGAAGTGATGTGTTTAACGATTATTGTGAATGGCTGTTCACTATACTGTCTTATGCGGATAAAAATCTCACGGAAAGGCTCCCGCGCGACGACGGAATGATGGGCGAGCAGTTGTTCGGAATTTATATGACGTATATTAAACAGCAGGATACGCTCAACTGGGCTGAACTTCCGCGAATACATTTTTCAGATGTCGCCGGCGCGTCAAGAAACTTTTCCTTCAGCAGATTAGGCAACGTACTGTTTCCTCCGGGAACATTCAGAAGAAATATCCTGAGAAAAATAATGAAAGGTTGAAGTAAAAATGTACGATTATCTTATTGTAGGCTCAGGTCTTTATGGAGCTATGTTTGCTTATGAAGCAAAAAAGCGGGGCAAAAAATGTATCGTTATTGACAAGAGAAGTCATATAGGCGGAAATATCTACTGTGAAAATATTGAGGGCATAAATGTTCACAAATACGGCGCCCACATTTTTCACACGAGCGATAAAAAAATATGGGACTATATAACGAGTTTTGCTGAGTTTAACAACTATATAAATTCTCCTGTCGCTATATATAAGGACGAGCTTTACAATCTTCCGTTCAACATGAACACATTCTCGAAACTGTGGGGAATTAAAACTCCCGCCGAGGCGCAAAAGATAATCGCGGATCAGATCTCCGATCTCGGCATAACTGAGCCACATAACCTTGAGGAACAGGCTCTTTCCTTAGTCGGAAAGGACGTTTACGAAAAGCTAATCAAGGGCTATACTGAAAAGCAGTGGGGACGTGACTGCAAGGATCTCCCCTCCTTTATAATCAAACGACTGCCCCTGAGGTTTATATTTGACAACAACTATTTTAACGACCGTTATCAGGGCATTCCGATAGGCGGATATACCAAGATTATTGAAAAAATGCTGGATGGTATTGAGGTTCTCACCGATACCGATTATTTTGATTGGATAAATGGTAACGCTCAAAATGTCAGGAGAACGCTCTTTACAGGTCCGATAGACCAGTTCTACGACTATCGTCTCGGAGTCCTTGAATACCGTTCCGTCCGCTTTGAAACAGAGGTTCTCGATATGGAGAATTATCAGGGAAACGCGGTCGTCAACTACACCGAGCGGGAGATTCCCTATACAAGAATTATCGAGCACAAGCACTTTGAGTTCGGCAAACAGCCCAAAACGGTTATTTCACGCGAATATCCCTCCGAGTGGAAAAAGGGCGACGAGCCGTACTATACGATAAACGACGAGAAAAACAACAAACTTTTTGCCGAATACAGAAAACTTGCGGATAAGGAAGAAAACGTCATCTTCGGCGGGCGTCTGGGCAACTACAAATATTACGATATGGACAAGGTTATCGCCGCCGTATTTGAGGCTGTCGCTAAGGAATTTGGAGAATAATAATCTTAGGGAATCCTTTTCCGGGGATTCCCTATACTTTTATTTCATATATTCACACGTTGTATTCCTTGAAAGGCAAGGTTATAAATATGATACTTTTTGAACTGTCTTTCCCGGTTCTCACATCTGAATACAAACTTTATTTTAACGGTGAGGGAGCGGTCTGTAATAATCACTCACTGTCCGTTAAAGGTAACACCGTTTGCGAGCTTTGCACATATTTTAATTGCTTCTCAGCGGGAAAATACCGAAAATATTCTGTTGCCGAGAACATAACGCTGTCATTGGAATTTCAGGGAACAGCCGGTATTTATATAAAAAACAAAAGCGGAGATATTATTTCCTGTAAGCTAATAACTTCTCCCTGCGTCGCGACACACAAAATCAATTTTTCAATAAAAAACGCCAAAGACGGAGAAGTATATTATGCGGAAATACGCGCAAAAAGTGACTGCGTCATTTATTCGGGAAGATATGAAGCCGATACGGCTCCAGAGAGGAATATTTTACTTGCCGCCTCATTCTGCACTTATAAACGCGAAAAATATATTATTCCAAACACAGAACGCCTTAAAAATTTTAAAAAGAAATATTCTCTGCCGCTTGAAATATTCGTAACCGATAACGGCGGTACGCTGCCAAAAACGCTTTCCGACGATGATATACATATAATAAGCAACCCGAATTGCGGAGGCAGCGGAGGCTTTGCCAGAGGGCTTCTCGAGGCGTCAAAAGCGGGCTGCACGCATATTATATTCCTCGATGACGATATAGCCCTTGACACAAATGTGATCTTAAAAACATATTCTCTCCTGACGGTTTTAAAGGAAGAATATTATGAAACTTTTATCGGCGGCGCGATGCTTCTTTCTGATAAACAATATTTGCAGCACGAGTGCGGAGCATTGTGGGACGGTTTTTATCTATCACCTCTCGGACATGAAATGGATATGCGCGAAAAAGCCAATATTTTCGCAAACGAGGAGCTGCCGACGCCCGATTATCAGGCGTGGTGGTATTGCTGCTTTCCGACGTCGTTCGGGGAAAAGTACGGTTATCCCCTCCCCTTTTTTATAAAAAGCGACGACGTTGAATACGGCGTACGCTGCGGGCGGCCTGTTATCACAATGAACGGTATAGCAGTATGGCATGACAGCTTTGAAAATAAGTATAACGGTCACTTTGAATATTATATAAAGCGAAACGAGCTTATAAATACCGCGCTGCACAATCCTCGGCTTGGAATATTGACTAATATAAGAAAGTTGTTCGCCTGCATAAGTAAGCTGACGCTTTTTCAGAGATATTTTCTCGCTGAGGTCGTCGTCAGGGCTTATGACGACTTTTTAAAGGGTCCTGACTGGCTGTTGAACACAGACCCCGCGGAATATAACGTCGAGCTTTCAGCACAAGCTAAGCCACAGACGGATACAAGCATAACAGGAAACGCTGAAATTATTGAAAATCCCAAGTCCGTTAGCAATTATCTTTATTATCTGACGTTAGGCGGAAATATTCTGCCGTCCAAAAATCAATGCGTCAAAATCGACCTTACAGATACAGACATAACTAAGCTTTTCAGGGCGAGATATGTATATCACTGCAAAGATAACGGTACTATATGCTTTGTTACCAAGCGTAAAAAAGGAAAGCTGCTTTGGGTGGTATTTCAAACGATCCGTATGCTTTTTAATTTTATATTCAAATACAGAAAAATCCGCGATGAATATTTGCTCAAGCGGGAAATGCTTTACTCGCGCAAATTCTGGGAAAATTACTTTTCAAAATATGACAAATAGCAAAAAGCTACCGCTCTCAAGCGATAGCTTTAATTTATAACTCAGGCATCTTACGCCGTGCTTGCCACGCCCTATGGACGGGGCAAGCCCATTATTAAATCCTGTATGCCGAACTCAGTTCTGAGATTCCGCAAGCTGCTTTGCGACCTCGTCGGCAAGGTTGTCGCTTCTCTTCTCAAGACCCTCGCCCTTTTCAAAGCGAACAAAGTCGAGAATCTTAATACTGCCGCCGAGCTTCTTAGCAACCTCAGCCGTGTACTGCTCAACAGTAAGCTTGCTGTCCTTGACAAACGCCTGGTTTACAAGGCAGTTTTCCTCGTAATATTTGCCGATTTTGCCCATAACGATTTTTTGCGCGATAGCTTCAGGCTTGCCTTCGTTGATGACCTGCTCTGTCATAATAGCCTTCTCATGCTCAATGACTTCATCCGGAACAGACGCCTTGTCGAGATAAGAGGGGTTGATAGCCGCGATCTGCATAGCTATGTCCTTACCGTATTCAGCGAAGCCCTCTTTGTCGGCAACATCTGTTTCAAAGTTTACCATAACGCCGATTTTGCCGCCGGCATGGACATATGTCGCGACATTACCCTCGTAACGGGCAAAGCGGCGGATCTTAATGTTCTCACCGATAGTCAGTATCTTCTCCTGAAGAAGCTCAGCAACAGTTACATCAAGACCTGAAGCTGTCTGTGCAAGGAGAGCGTCAACATCGGCGGGATTCTTGTCGATAACAGTATCTGCGACAGTCTTAACAAACTTTTGAAAGTCATCGTTCTTAGCCACAAAGTCAGTTTCGGAATTGACCTCGACGACAGCGCCGACAGTAGCGTCCCCGTTTGTTTCCGCGAAAGCGATACCCTCGGCGGCAATTCTTGACGCCTTTTTAGCGGACTTGGCAAGTCCCTGCTCTCTGAGAATATCAACAGCGGCGTCCATATCTCCGTCAGCCTGTGTGAGAGCCTTTTTGCAGTCCATCATGCCGCAGCCCGTTTTTTCTCTAAGTGTTTTAACATCTTGCGCTGTAAAAGCCATAATAAAATCCTCCAAATAAATAAATTGTCATAAATCTTGAAAAATACCCACGAAAGAACGTGGGTATTTTAATTTTATATTATTGATGAATTGCTCAAACTATTCGGCAGAGCTTTCCTCGTCAGCTTCCTCAGCTTCCTCAGATTCCACGGCTTCCTCTTCTTCAGCGGCCGCGGCGCCCATTTTGCCCTCGTTACCTTCAATAATAGCGTTTGCGATTGCGGAAGAAATGAGCTTAACCGCACGGATAGCGTCATCGTTGCCGGGAATAACATAGTCGATCTCATCGGGATCACAGTTTGTATCAACGATAGCAACTATAGGTATACCAAGCTTTTTAGCCTCTGCCACAGCAATTCTTTCCTTGCGCGGGTCAATGATAAAGAGAGCTCCGGGGATCTCCTTCATGTCCTTTATACCGCCGAGGAACTTTTCGAGCTTTTCAATTTCAAGATTGAGCTTAACGACCTCCTTCTTGGGGAGAAGATCGAATGTTCCGTCCTCCTCCATCGCACGGAGCTGTCTGAGTCTGTCGATCCTTGTGCGAATAGTAGAGAAGTTAGTGAGCATACCGCCAAGCCATCTCGCGTTTACATAGTAAGCGCCTGCGCGTTCCGCTTCTTCCTTAACGGAATCCTGCGCCTGTTTCTTTGTGCCTACAAAGAGAACGGACTTGCCTTCAATCGTAAGGTCACGAATGAAGTCATAGGCTTCCTCAAGCTTTTTAACTGTTTTCTGGAGATCGATAATATAAATACCGTTTCTCTCAGTGAAGATGTACTTAGCCATCTTCGGGTTCCATCTTCTTGTCTGGTGGCCGAAATGCACGCCCGCCTCAAGAAGCTGTTTCATTGATACTACTGACATATTTTGTCCTCCTGTTTTGGTTTTAACCGCCGCACAGCCAAACAAGACAAACGCTTTTCAGCGCACCGGCATCTTATTTTAAGCCTGCGTGTGTTTTGCCTGAATATTCTAACATAAATCATAAATTTTTGCAAGACTTTTTTCAAATTTTTTCAGAAGGTAATCCTCAAAATAAATTTAACAGTGTGATACGGTTTGAAAATTGCATGATTTTTATAAAAAAGACGCAAAATAGAAAAGCCATGATCCTCCCGCCTTAAAGAAGATCATGGCTTAAAACGAATTTTATATTATTCATCAGACGAGGCTTTTGACGACGTGTCCTTAGACGATGTGTCTTTAGATGAAGCGTCCTTTGATGAGGATATTGATGATTCGGAAGTTATCTGTGAGGATTCCGATTCGGATCCGGCGCTTGATTCCTCCGCTTCAACAAGCTTATATCCGGACGGAATATCAAACTCACCATCGGGAATCTTATCCGTTAAAGATTTGATCTGCATTGAATAATACTTGTTTTCTCCCATTATATTTTTTAGTCCGGCTAATCTGCCATTATCGAAATAGTATCTGACATACTGTTCCTCAGCCTTTGAGGATTCGGACGAAGCGTATGAACTTTCCTCAACAATCACCTTATACTCCTCATAGTCCATTTCCTTGTTATCGGCGCCGTATTTTTCCCTGCCCGTCTTGCGGAAGTCAATGTTGGTAACATAGAATTGGGAGGCAAGGTACTGTGTGTATCCCTCAGCATATCCGCTGTCAATCTCAGCCCATGTGACAGTTTTTGCTTCATCATCAATAATATATCCCTTGTCGTTCTTTACAATGGTTTTGCTCAGTTCGTCCTCGGTCGCGCCTGTCGCGGCTGAGATGTTTTCTCCCGAACGTGTAATAATAACGACTATCGGGTCACTATTATACGTCGACAAATATAAATTCAATCGATAATTGTCCTTATCAAGCTCGGTAAAAAATGTCTTTAAGCCCTTTTTAAGCATATCGCCCGCTTTTTCGGGTAAGGGAATCTCCGAAAGGTCTATTTTCGAGCTTTCCGAACTTTCCGGCGCAGCGGAGCTTTCGGAAACCGCTGACTGTTCGGTGACGCCGCTGCTTTCCGAACTTGTTTCCTCAGAGCCGCCATTGCAGGCGGTAAGAGAAGCCGTCATCAAAGCGGCGGTTAAAATAGCAAGTATCTTTTTCATATTTATTCATCCTTTTTAAAGCTTCATTGCTGTGACTGAGCGGAGCCTTCAGTATCATCGGATAATTCCAGCCTCTCTTCAAGCTTATAGCCGGAGGGGTAGTCAAACTCACCCTTTGGAACGCTTTCACCAAGCTCAAGCACCATGGTTGTATAATAATATCCTCCGGAAGTATGCTTCAATCCGGCAATTTCTCCGTTTTCAAAATAGTATCTTGCTCTTTGCTCGTCATATTCCGAGGAGCTTGTATCATCGGAGCCCTCAGGCGGCTTATATTCCTCGTAATCGTACTCCTTGCCCCCGATTTTTTCCTTGCCGCTTCCGCAAAATTCAAGACTGTCCACATAGAAAACGCCTGCCGTATTGTATACATAAGCGTCAATAATATAGGATTCAATGTTCATCCATGTAACGGTCTTATTCGCGTCATCTATCTCGTAAACCTTGCTATCCTTAATTATTTGCTTATTGATGCCGGACTCCTCATCATCGGCCGCCAAAACCGATGAAAGCCTGCTCCCGTCCCTGTAAATCGTATTTTCAGCGGAACGGACCTTTCCGTCTGTATCTTCCGTCAGGCACTCAATAGAATATTTAAGACTGAATTTGTCTTTATCCATTTTATCCAAAAAAGCGCGCATACCGCTTTTAAGCAAAGGTCCCGCGCCCTCGGGAACCGGCAGCGCGGCCAGCGAATACATATTCTCATAATCCTCCGAGCTTGTATTATCCGAGGAGGTATCGGTCGGGGACGTATCATTATCCCGCGAATCCGCACTCGATGAAGACGGTTCACTGCTCTCATCAGCATCCGGACCGTCCGAACAGGCGGTAAACGTAACCATAAGAAGCGCCGACATAAACGCAGCGAGCATTCTCTTTCTCATGCAAAACCCTCATTTCATCATATTGTGTCAGCACACTCTGATACAAAAATCCGTATTTTATAATAACATTCAAAAATTTATGTGTCAACCTTTAATAAAGAATAAACCGTAAACAATTTAATACCGAATTCTTAATAATTATCATATTTTTTAGTTACTATTTGATTTTTTGCGGGTAATATGGTAAAATATATTTGGGTGGAAACAAGCCTTGTATCGACCTGATAGCACTCGTTCCGCGGCGGGGATTATGTGCCCGCCGTGAAAGGAATGCTGTTACTGTGAGGTGAGAAATATGGAACAGCTAATGCCTTGGATATGGCTTGGTGTCATTATTCTGTCCTGTTTTGTAGAGTTTTTAACTTCGGTTCAGCTTACTGCAATATGGATGGCAGTCGGCGGTATAGCGGCTGTAATATCGGATCTATGCGGTGCGTCTATAGTAGTGCAAATTTTGATTTTTATAATCGTCACCGTTATTGCGGTCATAGCCACGCGTCCGATTGCCAAAAAGCTGATGCGGTTTGACAAAACCGCTACAAACGCCGATATGTTTATCGGGAAAACGGGAGTTGTGATCACCGCGATTGACCGTAAAAATTCTGTGGGCAGAGTAAAAATAAACGGCGATGTATGGAGCGCCGTATCGGAAAGCGACGACATTATCTCAGAGAATACACAGGTCATTGTTAAACGCATAGAAGGCGTTAAGCTTGTGGTCGAACCCGTAAAATGAACGAAAATAGGTCTGTATTTTTGATGAAAGAGGTTAATTTATGAATCCTGTAATTTGGGTACTTATTATCTTGGCTGTTCTCATTATTCTTATAGTGATAAAAAACTTTCAGATTGTGCCGCAGTCATACGCGTATGTCATAGAACGTCTCGGCGCGTACAAAACGACATGGTCAACGGGACTTCACCTGAAGGTGCCCTTTGCGGAGCGTATCGCAAAAAAGGTGTCGCTTAAGGAGCAGGTGGTTGACTTCCCTCCGCAGCCCGTTATTACACGCGATAACGTAACCATGCAGATAGACACGGTAGTTTATTTCTATATTACCGACCCGAAACTTTACACTTACGGCGTCGAAAATCCGCTGTCAGCTATTGAAAATCTCACGGCTACAACGCTGCGTAATATCATAGGCGATCTTGAGCTTGACAATACGCTCACATCACGCGATGTTATCAATACCAAAATTCAGGTTATACTCGACGAGGCGACAGATGCCTGGGGTATCAAGGTCAAGCGTGTCGAGCTTAAAAATATCCTTCCGCCGAGAGAAATTCAGGCGGCGATGGAGAAACAGATGAAAGCTGAACGCGAAAGACGTGCCAAAATCCTCGACGCCGAGGGTGAAAAGAGTTCTCAGATCCTTGTAGCGGAGGGCTTGAAAGAATCCGCTATCCTGAAAGCAGACGCTGTCAAGGAAAGCAAGATCCGTGAGGCGCAGGGTGAAGCCGAGGCGATAATGTCGGTTCAAAAGGCGTTCGCCGACAGCTTGAAATTACTCAACGCCGCTGCTCCAACCGATAAGGTTATCGCGATCAAAAGCCTTGAAACCTTTGAGAAAGTCGCTGACGGCAAGGCAACTAAGATAATTATTCCCTCGGAAATACAGTCGATGGCAACACTCGCCGCGACCCTGAAGGAAATGGTCGTTGACAGCAATATCGAGCCTGTAAACACCGTCGATGCTCCGCAGAAGGGCAAAAAGTCATAAATTTTGAGAAACAAGCCTTTGGAGGTTATAAAAATGCACTTTGTCTTACGCGAAAACTTTTTTAATATTTCGTG
>CAYLOD010000050.1:0-4256 GCA_964385235.1 uncultured Clostridium sp. | reverse complement strand
TACAAATTTAAACGGCACAAGCCCGTGGAGCAATTCCACAGGCTTGTGCCGCTCATTTTACGTCATTTTTGAGATGATAAAGTAAATATAAAAGAAACAGTTCAAGGTAAAGGAAGATGCAAAATGTCAGAGAAAAAAAAGGTTGCAATTATTATGGGAAGCGACAGCGATTTTCCCACAGTTGCTGAAGCTGTTAAAAAGCTCGATTACTTCGGCGTACCTTTTGAGGTTCATGTCATGAGCGCGCACCGCACGCCCGAAGCGGCCGAAAGCTTTTCAAAATCCGCCAAGGCGGAGGGCTTCGGCGTAATTATCGCCGCCGCGGGCAAGGCGGCTCACCTTGGCGGCGTACTTGCCGCGAATACCACGCTCCCCGTTATAGGCATTCCCATAAAATCATCGACGCTTGACGGACTCGATGCGCTCCTTGCTACCGTACAAATGCCGTCGGGCATTCCCGTCGCTACAGTTGCCATCGACGGCGCGGCGAACGCGGCGATACTTGCCGTAGAAATGCTTGCACTTTCTGACGAGGAACTCGCGAAAAAGCTCGAAGATGAAAAAATTAAGATGAAAAACGGTGTTGAAGCCAAGGACAAGGCGATTCAATCTAAGGTAAATGAGATATTGAGTAAATAAATATTTATTTTGTCATAGGA
Source organism: uncultured Clostridium sp. (assembly GCA_964385235.1). Taxonomy (GTDB): domain Bacteria; phylum Bacillota; class Clostridia; order Oscillospirales; family Acutalibacteraceae; genus Pseudoruminococcus. Next base: position 3,597 of record CAYLOD010000050.1, on the reverse strand, counting down.
GTTAATATCATGACAGATATTTTTAATGAGGACAAACTGCACGACGAATGCGGAGTATTCGGAATTTTCGGGAACAAGAATATTGATATTGTAGATGAAACATATCTCGCTCTGTATGCCCTCCAGCACAGAGGTACTGTCGGCGCGGGCATCGCGGTCAATGACAACGGCAATATGAACGTTATCAAGGGATATGGGGTCGTCCCCGAGGCACTGCCGGAAAAGGAACTTTCAAGACTTAAATCGGCAAAAATCGCTGTCGGTCACGTTCGCCACTCTACTAAAACAGTCAACGACAGGTCAAATTTACAGCCGCTGCTTATGAGGTACATATACGGTCAGCTTGCGCTCGGTATCAACGGCGCGCTCTCAAATTACTCTGAGCTGCAGGAAAATCTCCATAAAGGCGGCGCGATCTTTCAGTCGAACAGCGACATTGAGATTATAGCTTATATAATAGCAAAGGCAAGACTTGAAACAGCAACGTTTGAGGAAGCCGTGCTGAAAGCCATGAAGGAAATCAAGGGAGCGTATTCAATAGTAATGATGGCGCCGTCAAGACTTATCGGCGTCCGTGATCCGCACGGCTTCCGCCCGCTGTGTGTCGGAAAGCTCGGTGAAAACTATATAATCACAAGTGAATCGTGTGTGTTCGACAGCCTCGGAGGAGAGTTCATACGCGATGTCAAACCCGGGGAAATGGTTGTAATTGACGACGACGGTCTTCACAGCTATACTGAAAACTGCGGCGGTGAAACAAATCTCTGCCTTTTTGAATTTGTGTATTTCGCGCGGCCGGACTCCGTTCTTGACGGTATGTGCGTTAATATAGCCAGACAGCGCGCGGGCATCGAGCTCGCCAAGGAACACCCCGTTGAGGCGGATATGGTATGCGCCGTACCCGACTGCGGAACAGACGCCGCTATCGGATACTCGATGGAATCCGGCATTCAGTACGGCGTGGGTCTTATCAAAAACCGTTTCATAGGCAGAGCGCATACATATCGAAAGAAAACCGCCGAGCATACATTCAGAATAAAGCTGAACGCCATGAAATCAAATGTCGAGGGCAAGCGTATAGTTCTGATAGATGATTCTATCGTAAAGGGCGATACGAGCAGGCACATCGTCGGGCTTCTGAGAAAGGCGGGCGCTAAAGAGGTTCACCTGAGAATATCATCACCGCCATTTGTGTTCCCATGCTACTACGGTACCGATATGGACGACGCCCAAAAGCTCATCGCGGCAAAAAAAAGCGTTGACGAAATACGCGAGGAAATAGGCGCGGATTCGCTGGGTTTCCTGAGCATTGACGGACTTCATGAAATTGCCGGAGAGTGCAAAACGGGCTTCTGCGACGCCTGCTTCAGCGGCAATTATCCGCTCGCGGTTCCCGAAAATCACCATGCGGACAAGTACCTGAAGAAAATTGAAACGTAACTCAGGCTATATAAACACTGCTTATGTCCTCCCGCATTTGAGTCGGCGGGAAACATTACCACAATCAGTAAGGGCGGGAATTATCCCCTATTGATTACTTACGCAGCCCATGCCGCGTTGAATAACGTGGCAAACCCTTATTGAAAATAAAAATCCGGAGGTATAATATGAAAAGCTACAGTGACAGCTACAAGGCGGCCGGCGTTGACGTGACGGCAGGTTATAAGGCGGTCGAGCTTATGAAGGCGCATGTCGCAAGGACAATGACTTCGGGCGTTCTGTCAGGGATAGGCGGTTTCGGAGGACTTTTCGAGCTCGATGCGGAAAACATCAGAAAGCCCGTACTCGTTTCGGGAACAGACGGCGTCGGTACAAAGCTCAAAATCGCTTTCCTTATGGATAAGCACGACACGGTCGGTATCGACTGCGTTGCAATGTGCGTCAATGATGTTATCTGCTGCGGTGCAAAACCGCAGTTCTTTCTCGACTATATAGCCGTCGGCAAGAATGTTCCCGAGAAAATCGCCTCAATCGTTTCAGGTGTCGCTGAGGGCTGCATTCAGAGCGAATGCGCGCTTATAGGCGGTGAAACGGCAGAAATGCCCGGCTTCTATCCCGCTGACGAATATGATCTCGCGGGCTTCTCGGTCGGTGTCGTTGATAAGGATAAGATCCTCGACCCTTCAACACAAAAAGCGGGCGATGTTATGATCGGCATTAAGTCAAGCGGCTTACATTCAAACGGATTCTCACTTGTACGCAAGGTATTTGATATAAACGAGAAAAATGTCGGAAAGTATTATGATGAGCTTGGCGCGACTCTCGGTGAAACGCTCCTTACACCGACCAAGATATATGTTAAGGCCGTTCAGTCGCTTCTCGACGCGGTAAAAGTCAAGTCGATTTCACATATTACCGGCGGCGGTTTCTATGAGAATATTCCGCGTTCACTTCCGAACGGCATTACAGCGAAAATTGCTAAAAACAATGTACAAATTCCGCCTGTATTCAAGCTTATCGAAAAGACGGGAAATATCCCGGAGCATGATATGTTCAATACTTTTAACATGGGCGTGGGTATGACTGTCGTCGTCGATAAAGCAGACGCGGATAAAGCCATAGAAGCCGTTAAAGCGGCGGGAGAAGAAGCGTATGTCCTCGGCGAGCTTGCTGAAGGCGATGAGGGCGTAATCATATACTAAAGTAAGCATTTCAGGAGAGGATCAATGATGAAAAACATAGTTGTTCTCGTTTCGGGCGGAGGTACAAATCTGCAGGCGCTGATCGACGCTCAAGAAAGCGGAGTAATCAAAAACGGAAAAATTACCTGCGTTATTTCCTCAAAGGAGGGCGCATATGCACTTGAACGCGCAAAAAAGCACGGTATTAAGACAATAGTCTGCGCCAGAAAGAACTATCCGGATTCATCTGCATACAGCAGGGAAATTTTAAGGCTGCTTAAAGCCGAAAAAGCGGATCTTATAGTTTATGCGGGATTTATGATAATCCTTGATGATATAGTGTCGAGAGCATATCCGAATAAAATTATGAATGTTCATCCCGCACTTATACCTTCGTTCTGCGGTAAGGGCTTTTATGGTTTAAGGGTTCATGAAGCAGTACTTAAAAAGGGTGTCAAGGTGACGGGAGCTACAGTCCATTTTGCTAATGAAGTTTGCGACGGAGGTCCTATAATTCTGCAAAAGGCTATTAATGTGCTTGAGGACGATACTCCCGAAACACTTCAGCGCAGAGTTATGGAACAATGCGAATGGAAGATCCTCCCGCAGGCTGTTTCGCTTTTCTGCGAGGACAGGCTGGAGGTCGCAGACGGCAAAGTGCATATTATTGAACAAAGTCTGTGCCGTAACAACAAGGCGTTCACAAATGGCAACTGTAAAACTATATTACGGCTGACACATAAAGTACAAACACTCCCATATTTTAAAAACAAAAAAGAAGCAGGCTTAAAGCTTCCGCCAAGCCTTTTACAAGAATCGGCTCAGCCGCTGTATGAAGCGCAAACGCTCCAATATCTCATAAACGAAAAAGAAGCAGGCTTAAAGCTTCCGCCAAGACTTTTTCAACAGGCGGTTCAGCCGCTGTATGAAGCGCAAACACTCCACCTATCTCATAAACAAAAAAGAAGTAAACTTA
>CAYLOD010000049.1:0-14429 GCA_964385235.1 uncultured Clostridium sp. | reverse complement strand
ACGTAATGGGCATAATAAAGACCGAAAAGCCGTACGGCGTTGTAGTCGCGTTCGGCGGTCAGACAGCTATCAAGCTGACAAAATATCTCAGCGACAGCGGCGTAAATATCCTCGGCACGTCCGCCGACAGCATTGACATGGCGGAGGACAGGGAGCGCTTTGACGAACTGCTCGAAATGCACCATGTCGCGCGCCCGCAAGGATATACCGTTATGACGACAGAGGAGGCGCTTGAGGTCGCGAACAGGATAGAATACCCCGTCCTTATGCGCCCGTCATATGTACTCGGCGGTCAGAATATGATCATAGCCTTTAACGATGACGATATAAGGGAGTACATGGCTATTATCCTCGCGCAGAACATAGAGAACCCGATACTCATAGATAAATACCTGATGGGTATTGAACTTGAAATAGACGCTATATGCGACGGCGAGGAGATTCTTATCCCCGGCATAATGGAGCACGTCGAGAGAACCGGAATACACTCGGGCGACTCCATCGCGGTTTATCCCGCGTGGAACATAGGCGACGAAATGACGAGGACTATAGTCGAAACGTCGAAAAATCTCGCCGTTTCGCTTAGGACAAAGGGTCTTGTAAATATTCAGTACCTTATCTACAATGACAGACTTTATGTCATAGAGGTAAATCCCCGTTCGTCAAGAACGATCCCTTATATAAGCAAGGTCACGGGCGTGCCTATGGTAGATCTCGCGACAAGGGCTATGCTCGGTGAAAGGCTTGCCGATATGGGCTGGGGTACAGGGCTTTACAGGAAAGCTCCGTATGTCGCCGTAAAGGTCCCCGTGTTCTCGTTCGAGAAGCTCATAAACGTCGATAACCACTTAGGCCCGGAAATGAAGTCTACAGGCGAGGTGCTCGGCGTGGCAAACACGCTTGAGGAGGCTCTCTATAAGGGACTTATCGCCGCGGGCTATAAGATGAAAAAGCAGGGCGGCATATTTATAACGGTGAGAAACTCCGACAAGACCGAGATAGGACCTCTCGCGAGAAAATACGCGGACCTCGGCTTTACGATATATGCGACAGAGGGTACGGCAAAGGTTATAAAGGATTACGGTATAAATGTTATCACTGTGCCGAAGATTCACGAAAACGCAAAGGAAAACACACTTACGCTCATCGAGAGCGGAAAGATAAATTACGTCGTTTCGACATCATCAAAGGGCAGGATACCGACGAGAGACAGCGTTAAGATACGCCGTAAAACGGTAGAAAGAAATATCCCGTGCCTTACGTCAATAGACACGGCAAACGCGCTCGCGGAATGCCTCAAGAGCAAGTATTCCGAGGAAAGCACCGAGCTTGTCAACCTCAACGATATGAGAACGGAAAAGGTCAGGCTCCGCTTTACCAAGATGCAGGGCATAGGGAACGACTACATATATTTTAACTGCTTTGATCAGAAGATCGACAACCCCGAGGGTCTTAGCATACGTCTTTCGGACAGACACTTCGGAATCGGCGGCGACGGCGTTATACTTATATGCCCGTCGGAGATCGCCGACGCGAAGATGAGAATGTTTAACCTTGACGGCAGCGAGGGCAGAATGTGCGGCAACGGTATTCGCTGTGTCGCGAAGTTCCTGTTTGATAACGGCATGGTAAAGGGCGACACCGCGACCGTCGAAACGCTGAGCGGAGTTAAATCGCTCAAGGTGTACAAGAGGGACGGAAAAGTCAGCCATGTAAGGGTCGATATGGGCAAGGCGGAGCTTGACCCAAAGAATATCCCCGTAGCTATGGATAAACCGAGAATTATAAACGAACAGGCGTTCATAGACAACAGGGAGTACAAAATAACCTGTGTATCTATGGGCAATCCGCACTGCGTCGTTTTTTGCGACAATATTGACAGCCTTGATATAGAGAAGGTCGGTCCCTCGTTTGAAAACAGCCCTATCTTCCCCGAAAGAGTAAACGCAGAGTTCGTCAAGGTCATTGACGAGCATACTATCAGAATGAGAGTATGGGAGCGCGGGAGCGGCGAAACATGGGCCTGCGGCACAGGAGCCTGCGCCGTTGCCGTTGCCGCCGTTGAAAACGGCTTTTGCAAGAAAAACGAGGATATAACCGTCAAGCTTAAGGGCGGCGACCTCGTGATAAAATACACCGACGATACAGTATTCCTTACCGGAAACGCGGAAACCGTATTTGAAGGAGAGGTTGAGCTATGATGACGAAATATATTTTTGTAACGGGAGGAGTTGTATCGGGGCTTGGCAAGGGCATAACAGCCGCCTCGCTCGGCAGGCTTCTTAAGGCGCGCGGTCTGAAGGTCGCGGCGCAGAAGCTCGATCCGTATATAAACGTAGACCCCGGAACGATGAGCCCCTATCAGCACGGAGAGGTTTTTGTCACTGAGGACGGCGCGGAAACAGACCTTGACCTCGGACACTATGAACGCTTTATCGACGAAAACCTGAACAAGTTCTCGAACCTGACGACAGGCAAGGTGTATTCAAACGTCCTCGAAAAGGAAAGAAACGGCGAATATCTCGGTGAAACGGTTCAGGTCATTCCCCATATAACCAACGAGATAAAGGAGTTTATATACGCTGTCGGAAAGCAATCCGACGCCGACGTTGTAATAACCGAAATCGGCGGTACAGTCGGCGATATCGAAAGCCAGCCGTTCCTTGAGGCGATAAGACAGGTGTCTGTTGAAGTGGGATTTGAGAACAGCCTGTTTATTCACGTTTGCCTTGTTCCGTATATAAAGGGCAGCGAGGAGCATAAGTCAAAGCCCGCGCAGCATTCCGCAAAGGAGCTGCGCTCGCTCGGCATAAATCCCGATATACTTGTTCTCCGCTGCGACGAGCCTCTTGAGGAGAGCATATTTAAAAAAATAGCTATGTTCTGTAATGTAAAGCCGGACTGCGTTATCGAAAATATAACTCTGCCGGTTCTGTACGAAGCGCCTATGATGCTTGAGAAGAATAACTTTTCCGATATTGTGTGCCGTGAGCTTAATATAAATCTGCCGGCGGGCGATATGTCGGAATGGGAGGAAATGCTCAAGCGCATAAAGGCAAGGGAAAAGCAGGTCAGGATCGCCCTTGTCGGAAAGTATGTTCAGCTCCATGACGCATACCTGTCCGTCGCCGAGGCGCTTAACCACGCGGGATACGAGAACGGCGCCGTGATTGATATAAAGTGGGTGGACGCGGAGCTTATAACGGAATATACCGTAGATGAGCTTTTGGAGGACTGCGACGGGATTATAGTCCCCGGCGGCTTCGGAAACAGAGGCATTCACGGCAAAATAACCGCCGCTGAATACGCACGCACGCATGACGTGCCGTACTTCGGCATTTGTCTTGGTATGCAGACAGCGGTCATAGAATTTGCCCGCAATAAGCTTGGCTTTAAACACGCAAATTCGAGCGAGTTTAATAAGGATACGGAGTATCCCGTAATCGACCTTATGCCGGACCAGCAGGGAAATATACCGTTGGGCGGAACAATGCGTCTTGGCGCGTATCCGTGCAGGATCCGCAAAAATTCTATCATGGAGAGGGCTTACGGCGTGTCGGAAATCGCGGAGCGTCACAGGCACCGCTATGAGTTCAACAATAAATACAGAGAGATTTTCGAGAAAAACGGAATGAGATTCACGGGTACTTCACCGAACGGTATGCTTGTCGAGGCGGTTGAAATACCGGAGAACAGGTTTTTTATAGGTGTGCAGTATCATCCCGAGTTCAAGAGCCGCCCGAATAAGGCGCATCCGATATTCAGAGAATTTATAAAAGCGTCGCTTGAAACAAGGAAAAATTAAAGTTTTCGCGCAAGCCTTTTGCAAAAGGCTTGCGGGGAGCGGGGGGTCAGGGTCCCGCATTAGCGTGCGCGGCTCGCCGTCCTCCCCGTAAGCGCGAATACAGTAATAAAATATTAAAAAGGAGAGATCCTCATGCCAAAGCTGAACGAGAATTATTTAAAGCTGGAAAAGAATTATCTTTTCATAAATATTGCGAAAAAAGTCAACGGGTACATAGAGAACAACCCGGACAAAAAGGATAGAATTATCCGAATGGGCATCGGAGATGTTACGCTTCCGATAGCTCCGTGCGTTGTTGAAGCGGTCAGGAAGGGCGCGGAGGAAATGGGCGTCAAGGAAACCTTCAGGGGCTATGAGGACAGCGGCACGGGATATGATTTTCTCAAGGAGGCTGTTTCGGGATATTATAAGAGTTTCGGAGTGGATATAGCACCCGGTGAAATAAGGATAAGCGATGGCGCCAAGTCCGACTGCGGCAATATTGTCGATATATTCGGAGATGACAATGTTGTCTTGATAACGGATCCCGCGTATCCCGTTTATGTTGACTCGAACCTTATGAGCGGCAGAAAGGTCATCTACGCGGACTCGACGCAGGAAAACGGTTTTTCGGCTGTTCCCGATTATTCGGTTCATGCCGACCTGATATACCTTTGCTCACCGAATAATCCGACAGGCGCGGCGTTTAAGACGAGTGAGCTTAAGGCATGGATAGATTACGCTATCGCCAACGAGGCTGTTATAATATATGACGCCGCTTATGAAGCGTTCATCACTGAGGACGATGTACCGAGGAGCATATTTGCCGTCGAGGGCGCGCGCAGATGCGCTATCGAGATTTGTTCGCTGTCCAAGACCGCCGGCTTTACCGGTATGCGCTGCGGATATACAGTCATTCCCAAGGAGCTTGAGTTCAAGGCTTCAAACGGCGAAACAGTCAATATTTCACAGCTTTGGGGCAGACGTCAGGGCAGCAAATTTAACGGCGTTTCGTATCCCGTACAGTGCGGCGCCGCAGCGGTATTCACCGAGGAGGGTCAGAGACAGTGCAGAATAAACCTCGAATATTACAAGGAGAACGCGCGAGTTATCGCGAAAACTCTCGACGAGCTGGGAATATGGTATTCCGGCGGTAAAAATTCACCGTATATATGGCTGCGCTGTCCGAACGGAATGGATTCATGGAGCTTCTTTGACCTGCTTCTTGAGAAAGCCAATGTCGTCGGTACTCCGGGCGCGGGCTTCGGCAAAAACGGAGAGGGCTATTTCCGTCTGACCTCGTTCGGCGACAAGGACAAGACTGTTGAAGCTATGGCAAGATTCAAAGCCCTTGTCGAAACACTTTAATGCAGAGTGCCTTCGCCCGCAAGACGCGTAATCGCCCGGCAGGGCTCGCCCGGCGTCGGCAAGGGAAGTTTGCTGCCGCGTGGGCGTGAAGTTACCGATGAATTACCATATGCTGATAAAGCGGAAAACTCTTTGCGCGGCACACATGCAACCCCTATCAGTGCCGAAGTTTTTCGCCGTATGGCGAAAAACGGCCTCGCGGCGGAGTGCCTCCGCCGCTTGACTTATGAGGAAAAATGTCGTAAAATATCGGTATAGTTTAGATTTAAAGATTGGTGTATATAATATTTGATGTACAATAATTTGTGATAAATTTTGAATGATGGGGACGATGCAATAATGATGAGTTTGGCTAAGGAAGCGGCTTTGCTGATGTCATCGCTTTCGATTTACAGAGGCATATTGAACCGCACTGTTCCGAAAGCCCTTTTTAAATTGCTTTGTTCCTGCGATAGACCCCCGCTTGAGTTTGCCGGCGCATGGGGAGAATTTTTCAGACTGCTGAGCGATAGAGGCTTTGCCGATAACCTCGCGGGCTGTATAACGGAAACCGCGCTCTTTGATGAGAACCGCTTTTCAATGCTTGCGGCTGACAACAGAATAGACGAGCTTTCCGCGGAGGCGCTTTCGGCCACCAAGAGAGATATTGCCGCTATTATTAAGATAAGCAGGATTACCCCCGAACAGATCCTCATGGGATATGAGTACAGGGAGGAACTCGGATCGTTTGAACACTCTTTGCCGAGATGGAGTACGGGTAAGCCATGCGAGGAATTTTCGACGCTCAGACAATGTGTGAACAGACTTGCGAACTACTATGCCAAAAACGGCTGCGGTATGTTTGCGAGGTATCGCGCGTTTATATGGAGAAACGGCAGTATTGAGCCCGTCATTCACCCCGATAATATATCTATGTCGTCACTCAAGGGCTACGAAATACCGAGAGGGCTTGTTGTCGATAATACAAAGGCGTTTTTAAACGGCATACATTGTAATAACTGTCTGCTTTACGGGGACAGGGGAACGGGCAAGTCCTCTACCGTCAAGGCTATCTTGAATGAATTTTATAAAGACGGTCTGCGAATGGTCGAGATGCCAAAGGACAGACTCGCCGACTTCCCGATACTTGTCGATAAAATAGCGGCGCTCCCGCTGAAATTTATCATATTCATAGACGACCTGTCGTTTTCGAGCGACGACAAAACATATGCGCAGCTAAAGGCTGTGCTTGAGGGCGGTCTGGCCGCCCGCCCCGATAATACGCTTATATACGCTACGTCCAACCGCCGCCACATTGTTAAGGAAAACTATTCCGAACGCGCGGGCGACGATATGCACAGAAACGATACAATACAGGAGAATATGTCGCTTTTTGACAGGTTTGGCTTAGCGGTGAATTTCAGCATTCCCGACAAGGCGAAATATCTCGCTATTGTGCGTTCGCTCGCTGAGGAAAGCGGGCTTAATATTGACGCGGAAACATTGGAGCGTGAAGCGGAACAATGGGCGGTAGAACGCGGGGGACGCTCGCCGAGATGTGCCCGTCAGTTTGTCGCCATTACACAGGCAAGACAGATCAAAAAGGATTGACCCCCTTTATATGTGGAAAGGATAATGCATATGTTTAAAAAAGTTATAGCTCTTGCCCTTGCGGCGGTAATCGCGCTTTCCGCCGCCGCGTGCGGAACAAGCAGCACAGGGGAATATCCTGTACGGCTTGCGAATATCACTGTAAACTCCGCCCCCGAAAAGGTGGTTGTGCTTTCCGATTCGATAGCGGATATACTTGTTTCGTGCGGATTTATCAAGAAGATAGAGGGAAGATCCGACGAATGTACACAGGAGGAAATTTCCGGCGTAAGATCCGTAGGCTCGAAAAACTCACCTGACATAGACGCCATTCTCGATATTGCACCCGACATAATCTTCACAGACAGCGATATGCCGCGCGAACGTATCTCAAGTCTGAGGGATACGGGTATCACAGTAATAACTTTCGTCCCCGCTACGACTATGAACGGTATATCCGAGCTTTTCGGCAATATCGGCGCGGTTATGGCGGGCGAGAAAACAGGCAGAAAAATAGGCGAGGAACGCGCGGAAACTCTCTCCGTTACGATGGACGACCTTCAGCGTCTTGTACCCGAAAGCAAGGTTCTTGTGACCGCCTGCTATCTCTATGACGAAAACGGCACGGCGCTCACCGACAATACACCGTCGGGCAGGCTTTTCGATTACCTCAATGCCGTAAACGTCTGCAAGGCGGGTCTCAGCGCGGACGAGGCGTTCATCGCTCTGAAACTTGCCGATCCGCAGTTTATTTTCTGTGACGTCGGAGTAAAGGAAAAGCTGATTAAAAGCGATAAATTCAAGGACTTTTCCGCCGTTAAAAACGGCAAGGTGTACGAACTTCCATCGGAGCTTTTTTCAAGACAAGGCAATTCCCTCGTCGAGGCTCTTACAAAGATGATGGAGATCATGTACCCTACGGTATCTATCAACCCCGAGGATCCCACGAAGAAAACAGAAAGCTCCAAGTCCGAATCGAGCAAGCCTGAAAGCAGTAAAGCGGAAAGCAGCAAGACGGAAAGCAGTAAGGCGGAAAGTTCAAAGGCGCAGACCGTCAAGGCCGATAAATCTTTAAAGATAACCGAGGATATGTACTACGAGTTTGGTGATATTGACGACGATATAAAGAAAATTCAGAAGCGCTTGAACAAGCTCGGTTACTTTAACAATGAGTATTCGGGATATTACGGAGAGGTGACGAAGGCGTCTGTAGAGGCTTTCCAAAAGAAAAACAAGCTCGATGTGACCGGCGAGTGTACATACAAAACGCTCAAGCTGATGTTCTCGGCTGACGCGAAGCCTAAGTCCTCGGCAAGTTCTAAGGCCGAATCGAGCAAAGCCGAATCAAGCAAGACCGAATCGAGTAAAAAATCTGAATCAAGCAAATCATCTTGAAAAGAAAAAATCAGCACTGTACTATCCCGTTCCAAGCGTCGGTACAGTGCTTTTTTACGGGCGGGCAAGCCGCGTAATCGCTCGGCAAGCCTCGCCCGGCGTCGGCAAAGAAAGTTTACTGTCGCGTAGGCGTGAAGTGGGGTTGTCCCGCTGCGCGGCAAACAAAAATACCTTAGAATTGTCGAGTGCCTCGGCCGCTTGTAAAGGGTAAAAAAATATGGTATAATAAGCATAATTTGAGTATAAATGACGTAAAATTATGTTATATTTTACCGAAAGGAAGTGTTGCGCTGTGGTTATCACCATATCGCGTCAGTATGCGAGCGGAGGACATGAGATAGGAGAGAAACTTGCGAAAAGCCTTGGTATAAAGTTTTATGATAAGGAACTGATATATAAAGCCGCAGAAATGAGCGGAATAAGCCCCGACGTGCTGAAAGACGTCGATGAAAAGGCGGCGAACAGTCTGCTTTATTCATTATCTATAGGTGCGGCGAATATAGCGAGCTCGTTTACGGGAACCGCGCAGATCCCTATAAACGACAGGGTGTTTATCGTACAGAACCGGCTCATCAGGGAATACGCCGGCGAGGACTGCGTTATTGTCGGAAGATGCGCGGACTATGTTTTGCGTGAGCATAAAAACTGCGTCAGGCTGTTTATCTATGCCGACTACGCGTTTCGCAGGGAACGCGCCGCCACTGTTGAGGGAATAGACGAGAGGGACATTAACTCCTTTATAGCCAAAAAGGACAGATCACGGGCAAATTACTATAATTATTATTCCGAGCAAAAGTGGAGCGACTTTAGAAATTATGACCTCTGTATAAACAGCGCGTTTTTGGGTATAGACGGTACAGTCAGGCTTATTGAAAAAATGATAGGCATTAAAAATGATGGAGGTTTGAAAAATGGCAGACATTGATGAGATTATCGCAAAATTCAAGGAAGTGACAAGGACAGAATGTGTGAGGATCAGCGCGTCAAAGGGTGAAACGACCCCCTATGAGAGCAGCTTTGGCGGAACGCCATATCTGCCGAAGGACTTTGTGTACCCCTATGCGGAAAATTATGACAAAAAGGGAGATAAAATCCCTATGGCGCTTTTAGCGCAGATAAACTTTGAGGAGGTCCCCCGTCTTGAGAATTTTCCGGAAAAGGGTATTTTGCAGATATTTATAAATCCTGCCGATGATATGTACGGTGTCGATTTTGACAAACCGACAAGCCAGAAGGATTACAAGATATTTTATCATGCCGACATTGACAAAAACCCCCGGAACCAGCAGGAAGCACCGAATGCGGAGGACGAATATTCTCCGGTCCTTGTTCCTCTCAGGCTCGGCTTTGAAATAGCCGAGGACTTTATGAACTCCTCCGACGACCGTTTTGATGAGCTTTTTGTCAAATTGTATAATGAGGAAACAGGCTCTGATTATAAAACATACAATATGCCCGATGAGATTATGGAAAAGGTATATGATAAGTTATCATCAGGCGGTCATAAGCTCGGCGGTTATCCGTTCTTTACTCAAAGCGACCCGAGATATGATGAGGAGTACAGCGGCTACGATACCCTGCTTTTGCAGATAGATTCGGATTCCGAGAACGGAGAGGATCTCATTATGTGGGGAGATTCCGGCGTTTGCAACTTCTTTGTTAAAGCTGAGGATCTGAAAAACCGCAGGTTCGGCGACGTAATGTACAACTGGGACTGTTTATGATAAAGGCGGTGACGGTAATTGAAGCAATATGAGTATCTCGGCAGAGAGGCAAAGGGACGCTTTTGTATAAAGGGCGTGGACGTGTTCAAATATCCTTGGTACAGCTTTGGAGAGTGCGCTGTCGTTCTGCACCCCGATACGAAAAAACCGTACGCGTTTTCAACGTACAGTGTGACCTGCGGCGAAAAAAAAGTGCGCTTTCTCGCGGGAAAATTCGACGACGATGAGTGGGAGTTTTATACCGCGTCTGACGAGGACACGGAAACTTGATTTTATACTTTGCGGCAAATATTATTTGGGGGAGTGTATTTATGTATAATTATCTCAAGACCTTATCGCTTCTCGATTTAAACGAAACAATAGCCAAAGATCTTTTTGAGAGTGTACAATATCCGTGGGAGGTTCTGCCGAAAATCAGTGAATTTATACTCGCCATAGGGGAATCTCTCGACGGCGGAGAGTACGAAAAGCGCGGCGACGGAATATGGGTGTCGAGGAGCGCCAATGTTTACGAGAGCGCCTATCTTTCGGGTCCGCTCATAATCTGCCCCGGCGCTGAGATTCGCCACTGCGCGTTTATCAGAGGTTCGGCGATTATAGGAGAGGGAGCTGTCGTCGGCAACTCGACCGAGGTTAAAAATTCCATTATATTTAACGGCGCACAGGCTCCGCACTATAACTATATAGGCGATTCCGTCCTCGGACACAGATCCCACCTCGGAGCAGGCTCTATAACCTCTAACCTTAAATCGGATAAAACCCTCGTTACTGTGCTTACCGATGAAGGCAGAGTTGAAACATATATGAAAAAATTCGGGGCGATAGTCGGGGATTCCGTTGAGGTGGGCTGCGGCTCGGTGCTGAATCCCGGCGCGGTCATCGGCAGAAATACCTGCGTTTATCCTCTTTCCATGGTTCGCGGATATGTCCCCGAGGGGAGCATATACAAGACGAAAAACGAAGTCGTTGAAAAAAGCATATAAAACCCCTTTATTCCGATACATACTTTTATGCGGCGCGTGCCTTACCGGCGCGCGGGAATAAAAGAAAAGCACGGTACGAAACCGTGCTTTTCTTTTATTATTGAATTTAAGCCGCTTTTTAAGAAGCTTTCTTTGAGGATTCTGCCTTACTGCTTTCCTTGCTTGACTCAGCCTTGCTTGATTCCGGTTTGCTTGCGGGTTCTGAGGCGGCAGGCGCGTCGGGCGCGCTTGAACCTATCTTGTAAAGTTCAACGTCAGCAAGTATGATGCTCAAATCAGCTTTTTTATTCTCAGGTACAGCGCGGATCTTGATCCATTCGCAGCCTGTTATATTTACTTCAAAGTTTACGGGCTTTGATTTGCTTGTGAAAGTTTCGCTCTTATAAATAACCTTGTCGTCGCCTAAGATCTCAATATGACCCTTCGCGGCGGCATCGGTGCCGTTCTCGACAGCAAAAGTACCCATTATCTTCTTGTAGTCCTTAGCGTATACCTCGACGAAAAATTCACCGTCGCTTGAGTATTTGGAGGTTTCAAGGGTACATACGTTGTCACTGTCATAAGTATTGCCTACAACGTCCTTAGAGCCGCTCTGGTACCTGTAGAAGTACGAGCTGTCATGATAATCGATTTCATACAGTAGGGCGGGCGTTTCGGTATTGATTTTTTTAATTTGAGCGTTCAGCTTGTCGTTGCGTGAGCTGTCGTTTTCAAAATACGATTGGACGTTTTCTATAGCATAGACAGCGTCGCCGTATTTCTTTTCGTTAAAGAGATTATCCGACACCTTTATTATTTCGTCAATATATGTGTCTATCTGCTTATTGAGCTTCTCGTCATCTTTGAGGTAGTCGTTTTCAAGTCCTGTGAACAGATAGCTGAACGCATAGTAATATTCGCCTTCGTCAAAGCTTTTCTTTGCGTTGTCGAGGTAATTTTGCCTGATGCCGTCAACAGCCTTTGCTCTTTGAGATTGTGCTGTATCGTAGTTCTTGTCCTCCTTTATGACCATATCATAGTAGTATATGGCTCCGGAGTAGTCCTTGTTATTTAAGCATGACTCAGCCTCTTTAAAGTACCCGTTTGAAGAGTTGAGATCGTTTATGAAATCCTTTACATCGTTAATATAGGTTGAGGAGGAGAGGGGAATCTCATCAAGCTCGTTAATCTTATCCAAAGCCGTGTCATAGTCGAACGTACCGTTCACATATGCGTTCTTTACCTCATCAGCCTTGGTGTTTATAAGTTCCTTTATGTCGGTATTTCCCGAGAACGCGCCCGGATCCGAGTAGAAGATCCTCTCCGCGGCATCGTAATCGCCCGCGTTGATAGCGTCAGTCATCTTTTTGACCGGGTTGTTCGCGTTTGATATGGCGACACACAGTATAACAACGCCTATGACAACAACCGCCGCGATAGATGAAGCGATGATAACGATCTTCTTGTTAAGCTTAAACGGGGGTTTTTTCGGGGCGGGAGTATATCCGAACTGCTGAGGATTCTGCTGAGCGGGAATCTGTTGCGGCCGGGCATACGGGTTGTTTACAGGCGACGGTACGGTATTCATCGGATTTTCCGTGACAGCGGTCTGTGTTTGAAATTGATTTGAAAAATCATTTTCGTTTGCCGCCGGTTGCCGGACGGTCTGTTCCGCGGCCGGAGCGGTTGTCTGCTGCGCGCCTTGAGCCACAGGCGGCTCTATTTTTTTTCCGCAGTTTTGACAAAAGAGCTGGCCGTCCTCAATTTTTGCTCCGCAATTCTCACAAAACATAAAAAATCATCTCCTAAAAACATTAAAAATTCTTAAAATAGCTGTTACTTTATGACATTGCGATTCCGCACAATTACAGGATAATTATAAGCAAGGTTGAGAAAAATGTCAAGAAAATTGGATTTTTATTAATAGCAATCAAATCTTGCAATAATTGTGTATTAAAACTACGAAAATAATCTTATAAATGAAATTCACAAAATTATCAATATTGTACATACTGCAATTTCAAAACGGCGCTAACAGTCTTGCGGGGTTTGCAACAGGTTTTTGTAAAGTCTTGCGGGGCTGAGAGCGGTTTTTCGCATAATATTGAGATTTTTCGGACGTTCATGTCCCATACATTGATTTTGTTCTCCTGAAAGTGAACATTATAAATGTAAAATTTTTTAAATAAAAAATCCCGCACGGTTTTTCACGCGCACAGTCATAAATGTCAGATATATACCGCATATTATTATCACAGCGCGTCAGATATTTTACAGTAATAGCCTTTGTTATTCGTGTCTTTTTCAAATACTGTTGTTTTTTATGTAATCTCTCAAAATTCTGCGTTTTTCTCACCTTTTTGTGTTATATCATATATTGTGTCTTAATCTGGTTCAATTTTATGACAAAATCAGATTGACGCGGATCGTTTTAACGCATATTGTTATTTTGCCGAAATTATCAAAAATTCATGATACATAATGTATTTTATTTTGCTTTCACCGGATAAATACCGCCTGAATCGAGGCTTTCAGCCTGATCGATTTTTCAGCGTCTTTTTACGACCTGCCGCATTAATATTAAAGAATATTTGACATGATTTAAGCTTTCTATGTTATTTTATAAATATTTTTCCAAATATTTATAAAAATGTAAGAAAATTAAAGATAAAAATTTAAAAATTTATTTCCAAACAAGGGTTAAATATGTTATACTATAAAAATAAAATTTAAATTTAATCACTGCGTATGTTCCCGCCGGGCCCCGTCCCACCGGGCTCCGTCCCGCCGGGCCCCGCCTTGCATCTAAGGCGGCGGGAGCATCTGCCGCTTAGGTCCTCCGCTGAAGCTCTGAAAATTACTTTGCGATTTTTGCGGTCTGTTGAAGCCGCACTTGAATTGATTTACATCGGCTGCCTGCCGTGTCGGAAATATAAGCTTATAAATTTAAGGGGATGCATAAATGGTTTTTGCTGATCTTTTCTTTCTTTATTTCTTTTTGCCATTATGTTTTATATGCTATTTTGCGACAAAAAAGATTGAAACAAGAAATAAGATACTTATTATATTCTCTCTGATATTTTACGCGTGGGGAGAGCCGATATGGATAATACTTTTGCTTTTCAGTGCGGCGTTCAACTGGTTTATGGGCGTTCTCATAGGGAAAAACAGGGATCTGCCGAGCGGAAAGCTCATTGCGGCGGCTGTCTGCATAGATATACTTTTACTGCTCGTATTCAAGTACACGGGCTTTTTCGTTGAAACCATCAACGGCGTGTTCGGCTCGGCTATACCCGTGCCGCAGATCACGCTTCCTATAGGCATCAGTTTCTATACGTTTCAGGCGATCTCTTATATTCTTGACTGCTACTGGGGCAAGGTCGAGCCGCAGAGGAATTTCAGCAATTTTCTTGTTTATCTGTCGCTTTTCCCTCAGCTTATCGCGGGCCCGATAGTCCGTTACAGCGTTGTCGAGCATGAGATTTCAAACCGCAGGATCACGGCGGCGGATCTAAGCGAGGGTGCGCTTAGAGTTATCGTGGGTCTTTCAAAAAAGGTCATAATCGCGAACAATGCTTAATGTCGCTTTCCTCTAGGGCGAGCAATTGGTCGAAATGAGCCTTATTG
>CAYLOD010000048.1:8437-14478 GCA_964385235.1 uncultured Clostridium sp. | reverse complement strand
ATTCTGCTGATAGCCGTTATCCTGCTGCGGGTAAGGATTCTGCTGATAGCCGTTATCCTGCGGCGGGTAAGGATTCTGCTGATAGCCGTTATCCTGCGGCGGGTAAGGATTATTATTGTTTGACGGTTGATTTCCGTGATTATTGGGCGGATAAAAATTATCGGCCATAATATTCCTCCTAAAAATTCATAAAACTTTATAATTCATTCTTTACATCAATATTATTATAGAAAACCATGTTTGTCAAGAATGAAAAAATTTTCATTTTAGGAGCGGCGGAGGTACTCCGCCCGCCGAGAAAAATTATTATGAGTATAAACCCGCGCTTGCGCCTGCGCAAGCTCCTGCACCCGTGCAGATTGTGCAGATAAGGCATCCCGCGCCGACTACGACCGAGAGAATGGACAAGACAAGTCCGGCTATCGCTAATCCGTTGCGCTGAAGACCTGCTGACGAGCTTTTATTGCCCGACATTACGGCGAGTACGATTCCGACAATACCCAGTACACAGCCAAGACCGTACAAATTGCCTGTGCAAAGACCGACAATACCCAGAACGAGCGAGGCTATCCCCATGCCCTTGCCGGGATCCTGAGACGGCTGAGGCATAGGCTGCTGACCGGGTTGCTGATTGGACTGAAAATTTGGTTGTTGATCCATAAAATATTCCTCCTAAAACATATACATCTTGTAATAAATAAGTATTACAAATTGTATTATACATTATATTACAAAATTCTTAGAATGTCAACATTTTTTTTAAAATTGGTTTGCACGATAATAAGTGTACAGTTTTGTAATATATACTATACTGATTCCAATATTTCTTATACGATTTGCAGTGGAGGTTAGAGTATAATGGATAAGCTCACAATAAAACACCCTCTCATCTGAGAGGGTGTAAGCATTATATCCGTTCGCCTTAAAGACAAAACCATTCGGTGTCTTGATGAGGTTATAAAGGAAACGAACCGTTAACGCGCGGGCATCGCCCGCAAGCAGGACGCTAAGTCGTTTTCCGCCATACGGCGAAAAACTTCGGCACCGGCAAGGGACGCTTATGTGCCGCGCAGGAAGTCAGTGCATGATTAGCATATGGTAACTCATTGATAATTTCTTTAAAACGCGTCAATAATCTTTTCTTATCAGTGCCGAGCGAGCGCAAGCGAGCGATTACGCGACTTGCCTGCAGAGGCACTCGCCCGCCTACATATGGTCATGTTCAAATTCGGAGAGAAGGCGGTTTATTCTGTCCATGTCGACACCGTCCGGTGCGGAAAGCAAAGAATTATCGGACGGCACGGATTCTGATGCCGATTTGGACGATTGTTCCGGTATCGGCTCGGCTTGAACGTCCGACTTCGTATCAGAAAAGGAGGAATCGCCATCTGTGCGAACACGGCGTCCCTTAAAATCATTTTCCTTGGGCTCGGAATAAGGCACCGAATCGTCCTGCGCCGCCGGATTTTTCCGATCGTCGTCATCGTCGGCAACCGCTTTAAAATTATCGGTGAGCGCTTCGTGGAGAGCGCTTGCGTGAGACGCGACCTTTGGTTTGGACTCTACGTTCGCCGCAGGTTCGGACAGAATGGTTTCATGGTGAATGCGCGGCTTATTTCTTCCGAAAGAGGCAATATCCTCAAACGAGCTGTAGACCTGCTCCTCGGTATTATCGGAGGTTTTCTCCGTATCCGCCGCGTTTTCGGGTACGGATATATCGACATCATCGGCAAAATCATTCAAATACTGTCTGCCGACCTTACGGGTTATTTCCGCGAGAAGACATATCGCATATAAGCAGAGCAGGGCGTCCGCAAACGTCATGATCATGTTTGAAAGCCTGAACTCTCCCGCAATCAGCGCAGACGCTACTATATCCGTTGTACTCGCGAGTGCGACGCATATCATCGGCGCGCCGAAAAGAAAGAGCGACTTTACACAGCTTTTTTTAAGACCCGCGAACATGACCGCGTGATAATACATAAACAGACTCGCGAAAGCGACGGTGACTATATCGAACATTTCCGAGCTTTGAACGGAAATCTTCGCGTATTCAAAGAACAGCATTGTCAGACGGAGAGCGAACATTATCGGAACCGAAATCGTTAAAAGCGGTTTGCTTTTCAGGAGGTTTTTGCCCACTATCAGGGATACGGATTCCGCGAGGAATACTCCGCCCGCGAATATCTCGAACAGCTTTGTGATGATGAAAAGAAACATATAGTCCTGCCCCGAAATAGTGGTAAACCCGATAAGCCCGTCGGAAATATAGCATATTGATATGAGCAGACCGAAAAAGCCCGCGAGGAAGTTTTTGCCGATGTTGTATGTCTTTGGCGTTTCACGGTCTAAGATCGTCAGAACCGCTCCGAAAATAAACGCAAAAATCGCAAGCCCGAAAATAACAATAGTATACATCGACTTGTCAAGGAAGAAATTTCCTCCACGAGCGTTGACTATAGCCTGCCATGTTCCCAGCCCTAACGACACGAGAGCGGATATAGCAAGCGCAATCCAATTATATTTTATTTTCATATGCCGAACACCCCTTTATAATATTATATCATTGTATAGTAATTACAATAAGCGCATTTTAAAATTACACCAATATAATACACAAACGCGGGGTAAAAGTCAACATAGGCATAAATTCATTATGCCGAACCGTTATTTTGACGATATTCTTAATGAAAATATGATAACCTTGTGAGGAAGCCGTTTAAAGCTCCGGGAAAGGATGCGGAAATATGAAAATAAAGCATAAAGTCATCATATACGGAACAATACTGTTTTTAATGGCGTTACTGCCTTTTATGGCATTCGGTCAGACGAACGGGTCGGAACGCGCGGGCGAAAGAGCGGGCGCGTCGGAGCTTGCATACGGACATAAATCAGCCGCGCCCGAAAAGGATAACCCGCCGTCACCGCCGGCAGCCGAAAGCGCGGAAACTTTGTCAGAGGTAAAAGACAGCGAAAAAACGGCCTCAGACGGCACGTTTAAGATACTCGATACATCGAGCGGCAAAGTCCTGACGCTTACGGACGAGGAGTTCCTGATAGGAGCCGTCGCGGCGGAAATGCCGCCGTCCTACGAAACAGAAGCTCTTAAGGCACAGTGCGTGGCGGCATACACCTGCTATGCAAAAAAACGCGCTGATGAGCGCGAAAGCCCTCATGACGAGCTCAAGGGCGCGGACTTTTCGGCGGATCTGTCTGAGAAAGCAATATATATTACCCCCGAACGCTTAAAGGAGGACTGCGGCGGTTCTTATGACGAAATATATAACAGGATAAAGGACATTGTTGAAAGCGTAAAGGGCGAGGTTCTGACTTATAAGGGAGAACTGATCACCTGTACATATTACGCCATATCGAGCGGCACGACAGACAGCTTCGAGGACGTTTTCGGGCGGAAACTCCCCTGCCTCGTCCCCGTGTCGAGCCCATATGATATTCTCGCACCCGATTACCTGTCGAAAAAAACCGTGACCGCTGGTGAGTTCAAAAAGGCGGTGTCCGAAATATCAAAGGACGCCGATTTTTCAAAAAGCGAGGATAAATGGATAGGCAAAGCGGAAAAAACAGATTCGGGAACAGTCAAGACAATAACCGTCGGCGGTCAGACACTGTCGGGCAGCGAGATGCGCGAGGCCTTTGACTTGAGAAGCGCGTGCTTTGATACGTCATACAGGGACGGAAAGTTCACCTTTACTGTCAGGGGATATGGCCATAATGTCGGTATGAGCCAGTACGGCGCGAACGAAATGGCGAAGCAGGTCGCCACATATACGGAAATTTTACATCACTACTACATGGCAGAATGATTTATGACGCAAAACCTTAAAAGTTCCTCTTTTCCTCTTGTAATTTTTGCATAAATAGTTTATAATATGTTGTAAAATATTTATGCAGTTATTTTTAATGTACCATCGACCAAATAAATTGTGGTGCATAAAGGAAGGAGTTTTTAACATAATGAAACAATACAGTGCGAAAAACATATTCAATGTAGCTATCGCGGGTCACAGCGGCGCGGGGAAAACCTCGCTTGCCGAGGCGATAATCTATATCTGCGGCGGCTCGGAGCGGCTCGGAAAAATATCCGACGGGAACACGGTCCTTGACTACGACCCCGAGGAAATAAAACGTAAAAGTTCCGTTGTTACGGCTACCGCCCCCGTCGAGTGGAAAAACCATAAAATAAATATCATAGATACCCCCGGACTTTTCGACTTTGAGGGCGGGCTTTACGAGGGCGTCCGCGCGGCGGATACCGTACTTATCACCGTTTCGGGCAAAAGCGGCATATGCGTGGGAACCGAAAAGGCTGTCGCGGCGGCGGACAAGCGCGGACTGACAAAGATATTCTTTGTAAACGGTCTTTGCGATGAAAGCGCGCGCTTTTACCGCGTATTTGAGAACTTAAAGGCGTCGTTCGGGCCGTCCGTATGTCCCGTCGTCGTACCGTACATAGTTGACGGCAAGGCGGACTGCTACGTCAATCTGCTCGAATACAAGGCGTACAAATACGAAAACGGAAAAATCCTGAATGTGCCCATACCCGATATGGGCGACCGCCTTGAGGGGCTCAGGACGGCTATCTGCGAGGCTGTCGCGGAAACAAGCGACGAGATGTTTGAGAAGTATTTTTCGGGCGAGGAGTTTACCCCCGAGGAGATTATTGTCGGCGTAAGCAAGGGCGTCAAGGAGGGCAAGATAAGCCCCGTATTCTGCGGCGACGCGCTGCTTACCTACGGCATAGAGCAGCTTTTGAACGGCCTTATATGGCTCGCGCCGTCCGCCGAGGAAAAGGCGGCGGAGCTTGCGCTCGACACAGAGGGCAATCCCGTTGAGCTTGCCGTAAACGAGAACGCTCTCCCCGCGGCTATTGTATTTAAAACCGTAGCCGATCCTTTCGTCGGAAAGCTGTCGTACTTTAAGGTCATATCGGGCAGGTTTTCTCCCGACACGCCGATAGTGAATATGAGAACGGGCGCGGCGGAGCGCCTGACAAAGGTTATGACGATCTGCGGCAAAAAGCTCGTTGACGCTCCGTATATCTGCGCGGGCGATATAGGCGCCGCCGCAAAGCTGCAAACCGTCAATACGGGCGACACATTGTGCGCACCCGCGAGAAAAGTCATACTCGAGGGTATAGACTATCCGGAGCCTGCCTACTCCAAGGCGGTATATCCGAAGAACAAGGGCGATGAGGACAAGGTTTCTCAGGGTCTTGCGAGGCTTTGCGAGGAGGATCCGACAATAAGGTTTAAAACAGACAATGAAACGCATGAGATGATCCTTACGGCGCTCGGCGAACAGCACCTTGACGTTATCGTTTCCAAGCTTAAGAGCAAATTCGGCATAGAGGTAACGCTTCAAACTCCTAAGGTCGCATACCGTGAAACTATCCGCAAAAAGGTCAAGGCTCAGGGCAAACACAAAAAGCAGACAGGCGGTCACGGTCAGTTCGGCGACGTATGGATAGAATTTGAGCCGTGCGACAGCGACTTCGAGTTCGCCGAGAGAGTTGTCGGCGGCGCTGTCCCGAAGGGATTCTTCCCCGCGGTTGAAAAGGGACTGCGCGAGTGTATGCAGAAAGGACCGATAGCGGGCTACCCCGTAGTCGGAGTAAAGGCGACGCTGTACGACGGTTCGTATCACCCCGTTGACTCCTCCGAGATGTCGTTCAAGATGGCTGCCGCTCTCGCGTTCAAAACCGCTATGGAAAGCGCGGATCCTATCCTCCTTGAGCCGATAGGCTCTCTCAGGGTCACCGCGCCCGATTCTGCTATGGGCGATATAATGGGCGAAATAAACAAGCGGCGCGGCAGGGTCATAGGCATGAATCCCGCGCAGAACGGCTATCAGATAATAGAAGCGGAAATACCAATGGCGGAAACAAGTGATTTTTCAACGTTTATACGTCAGGCGACACAGGGCAGAGGATACCATACCCTTGAATTTTTAAGGTACGAACCCGCTCCGAGCAACAGCATATAACATATAAAGCCGCGGCGGAGTGCCTCCGCAGGCAAGCC
>CAYLOD010000048.1:0-8337 GCA_964385235.1 uncultured Clostridium sp. | reverse complement strand
GCGTAATCGCTCGCTTGCGCTCGCTCGACACCGATAAGGGAAGATTATTAACGCGCTTTAAAGAAATTACCAATGAGTTACCATGTGCTTATTAAGCACTGACTTATTGCGCGGTACATAGTCCCCTGTCGGTGTCGAAGTTTTTTGACGAACGGCGGAGTGCCTCCGCAGGCAAGCCGCGTAATCGCTCGCTTGCGCTCGCTCGACACCGATAAGGGAAGATTATTAACGCGTTTTAAAGAAATTACCAATGAGTTACTGACGTATGTCTAAAAACGACTTCGCGTCTTTCCGGCGGGGTACCCCGCCGCGTTTTTTTATGAATTTTGCTTAAATGTATTGATAATTTCATGAAATTATGTTAGTATTCATTTACAGGCTGTTTTTTCATCATAAAAATCGGCACAGGTTTAATATACGTTTTAACTTCTTTCATTAAACCGTCTTAGCTCTTGACTTTGTATTTTAACAGCCAAAGACTATTTTTAAATATTTCGCCTAAAATATATAAGGGTGAAGAAAATTTAATATGGACGGAGATGATTTCATGGCAAGAAGTGCCGGCATTCTTATGCCCATTACCGCGCTTCCGTCGCCGTACGGTATCGGAACGATCGGGCAGGCGGCATATGATTTTGTTGACTTTCTGAAATCAGCGGGTCAGAAGTACTGGCAGATTCTGCCTGTGGGACCGACGAGCTACGGCGACTCGCCATATCAGTCGTTTTCCACTTATGCGGGCAACCCCTATCTTATCGACCTTGATTTACTGTGCGATGAGGATCTGCTCCTGCGCAAGGAAATCAAAGCGTTTGACTGGGGCAGCAACGAGGAAGAAGTAGATTACGAAAAAATCTACAACAATCGTTTTGAGGTTCTGCGGATCGCCTATGACAGGTTCATGGCGCGTCCCGACGACTGCAAGAGAGATTTCTGGAACTTCTGTGACAGCAATGATGAATGGCTTGAAAACTATGCCATGTATATGTCTGTCAAAAACCACTTTGGCGGCAAGGCATGGTCTGAATGGCCCGATATAAACATTAAGTTGCGCCGACCCGACACCATGCGGTATTATCATGATTTGCTCGGCTATAATGTCGGCTTCTGGAAGTTTGTTCAATACAAGTTCTACAGCCAGTGGGCAAAGTTCAAAAAATACGCGAACGACAACGGTATACTTATTTTCGGCGATATGCCGATATACGTCGCTATGGACAGCGCCGATACATGGGCGAACCCCGATGTGTTCTGGCTTGATCAGAACCGCCGTCCCATATGCGTGGCGGGCTGCCCGCCGGACTATTTCTCAAAGACAGGTCAGCTATGGGGCAATCCCCTCTATGACTGGGTCTATCTCGAGGAAACAAACTACGACTGGTGGATAAAGCGTGTAAAAAGCGCGTCTGAGATGTTTGACGTTACGCGTATCGACCACTTCAGAGCGTTCGCTTCATTCTATGCCATACCCTATCCCGCTGAAAACGCCATAAACGGCACATGGATAGAAGGTCCCGGAATGGAGTTTTTCAATAAACTCAAGCAGAAGCTCGGAGATGTTCCGATAATCGCGGAGGATCTCGGCCTTATGACGCCCGATGTCGTCAAGCTGCTTAAGGATACGGGTTACCCCGGAATGAAGATACTTGAATTTGCGTTTGATTCTAAATCGAACAACGACTATCTCCCGCATAACTACACCTCGAACTCGGTTTGCTATATCGGAACTCATGACAACGATACCGTCGTCAGTTGGTATAATACGGCAAGCACGAAGGACAGGGAGTTTGCGAGGGAATACTGTAATCTCAGCGAGGAAGAGGGCATAAACTGGGGCTTTATCCGCACAGCGTATCAGAGTGTAAGCGACTATGCTATAGTACAGATGCAGGATGTTCTCGGACTTGGCTCCGTGGCTCGTATCAACACTCCCTCAACGCTCGGCGGCAACTGGGTATGGAGAATGAAAAAAGGCGCGAATACATTTAAAATAGCAGAAAAACTTAAAAGATTTTCAAAAATATTCAGAAGGCTGGAGGACGACAAAGAAATGAATAACAGTATCATCGACAACCTTATTTTGACAGCAAAGGACGAGTATTGCAAGGAGCTTGAGGAGCTTTCTCCCGCGGAACTTCACGAATGTCTTGGCAAAGCCGTAATGGGCGAGATATCGGAAAGATGGGCGCAGTCAAAGAAGAATCACGCAAATTCCCGCCGCGCTTATTATTTCTCGGCTGAGTTCCTTATGGGACGTATGATGTACAACAACCTTTACGCTTTGGGAGTTCTTGATAAGGTCAAGGAGCTTCTCGCCGAAAAGGGCATTGACATAAACGTATTCGAGGAAATCGACGATGCTGCCCTCGGCAACGGCGGTCTTGGAAGACTTGCCGCGTGCTTCCTTGATTCCGCGGCGACTCATGATGTTCCTCTCGACGGCTACGGTATCCGCTATAAGTACGGTCTGTTCAAGCAGAGCATAGAGGACGGCTTCCAGGTGGAGAGAGCCGACGACTGGACGAGCTTCGGCGATCCGTGGTGCATCAGAAGAAATGAAGATACTGTTACTGTCAAATTTGCCGATCAGGTTGTTAAGGCTGTTCCCTATGATATGGCTGTTATCGGCTACGGCACTGATAATATAAACACTCTCCGTCTGTGGCAGGCGGAGGCTGTAAACGATTTCAACTTCCTTGAATTTAATGACAGCAGATACGATGACGCTGTCAGGGAAAAGAATAACGCCGAAAACATTACAAACGTTCTGTATCCGAACGACAACAGGTACGAGGGCAAAGTCCTCAGACTTAAGCAGCAGTATTTCTTCTGCAGCGCGTCGCTCCAGGATATAATCAAGAGATATAAGGCGAAGAACGGCAGCGATTACTCAAAGTTCGCCGATCATTGTGCCATTCAGCTTAATGATACTCACCCGGTTATTTCCATTCCCGAGCTTATCAGACTTCTGCAGCTTGACGGTCTTTCCTTCGACGATGCGTTTGACATAGCTCAAAGGACATTCTCATACACGAACCACACTGTTATGGCAGAGGCTCTCGAAAAGTGGGATATAAACCTGCTAACAGATGTTATCCCCGATGTTGTCGAGATAATCAAGCGTATTAACGACCGTCTTGTATCAGACCTCACGGCTAAGGGTCTTAACGTTCCCGCAGAGGAACCCGCGGTTGAGAAAAAAGCTGAGAACGAGGACAGTGAGGGAGAAGACGATAAGGATAATAATGCCGGGAATGCCTCTCCCGCCAAGACCAAACTCGACGGCATGAGAATCATCGACGGAAACCTCGTACACATGGCAAGACTTGCGGTTTATGCTTCAAGCTATACGAACGGCGTCGCGTGGATCCACACAGAGATACTCAAGAATGATGTTCTCAGTGATTGGTATGCTATATATCCCGAGCGTTTCCAGAACAAGACAAACGGTGTTACACAGCGCCGCTGGCTCGGACTTTGCAACCCGCAGCTTTCGGAGCTTATCACTGACGAGATCGGCAGCAAGTGGATAAAAAATCTTGACGAGCTTGCAAAGCTCAACGACAGAATAACCCCCGGACTTGTCGAGCGTTTCAACGATATTAAGTTTGAGAAAAAGAAAGAACTTGCTGACTTTATCTCGAAGCATGACAATGTACAGCTTGACCCGAGCTTCATATTTGACGTTCAGGTAAAGCGTCTGCACGAGTACAAGAGGCAGCTTCTCAACGCTTTCTCCATTATGGCTATTTACTTCCGTCTTAAGGAGGGCAAGCTCCCCGACTTTACGCCGACAGCGTTTATATTCGGCGCGAAGGCTGCTCCGGGCTATGCGAGAGCAAAGGCTATAATCAAGTATATAAATGAGATAGCAAACCTTGTAAACAACGATCCCGATGTCAACGACAAGCTCAAGGTCGTATTTGTATCAAATTACAATGTTTCCTATGCCGAGAAAATCATGCCTGCGGCTGATATTTCGGAGCAGATCTCGACGGCGGGTACAGAGGCGTCCGGCACAAGCAACATGAAGTTCATGATGAACGGCGCTGTAACTCTTGGAACATTCGACGGCGCGAACGTTGAAATCGTTCAGAAT
Source organism: uncultured Clostridium sp. (assembly GCA_964385235.1). Taxonomy (GTDB): domain Bacteria; phylum Bacillota; class Clostridia; order Oscillospirales; family Acutalibacteraceae; genus Pseudoruminococcus. Next base: position 4,238 of record CAYLOD010000048.1, on the reverse strand, counting down.
GCCGGAGAGGAGAACAACTACATTTTCGGCGCGAGAGTTGAGGAGATTAACGAGATCAAGGACACCTATGATCCCAAGGCTATCTACGAGTCCGACCCGGAGATTAAGAGGGTCGTTGATACTCTCATTGACGGTCGTTTCTCAGACGGCGGCAAGACAGGCGAGGGCAGTTTCGCGGAGCTTCGTCAGTCAATTCTCGAGGGTGCGAACTGGCATCAGCCCGACCATTACTTCATACTCAGAGATTTCACCGAATATATGGAAACCAAGCTCAGAGCCAACAAAGAGTATAAGGACAGAATCGCGTTCGGCACAAAGTGCCTGAAGAACACAGCAAACTCAGGCACGTTCTCAAGCGACAGAACCATACTTCAATATGCCAAGGAGCTTTGGAAGCTTTACTGAACCTGATTTACAACAACAGAATCTAATAACCCAAAAGGCAGACTTCCCTCAGAAGTCTGCCTTTCGTGTCGAGTACCTCGACACGAAAGTCACGTAGTCGCTCGGCAGGCCTCGCTCGACTTTGACAAGAGAAGTTTATTGCCGCGTGGGGACGATATTACCGGTGAACTGCCGTGCGTTAATTGGAGGAATTTTTAATGAATATACTTGCTATTGGGGACGTAGTGGGAGGTATAGGTTGCCAATTTTTGCGGCAAAGGCTTCCCGCGCTGAAAAAATTTAAAAATGTAGATTTTGTCATTGCCAACGGGGAGAACTCGTCTGACGGGAACGGCATAACGCCCGCGTCGGCTGAATACCTTTTTTCGAGCGGCGTGGACGTGATAACCACGGGAAACCATTCGTTCCGCAGACGCGAGATATACCAGTACTATGATGAAACGCCATATATTTTGCGCCCTGCCAATTTTCCCGTAAAAACTACGCCCGGAAAGGGTATGCTTGTATATGATATGGGCAGATTTCAGATCTGCGTTATAAACCTTATGGGCTGTATTTATCTCGACAATCTGCGCGACCCTTACGAAACCATCGACGAGCTTCTCGAAAAAAATACGTCAAAGATTACTGTACTCGACTTCCACGCGGAGGCTACAGCCGAAAAGCTTGCCCTTGCGTATTACCTTGACGGAAGGATCTCCGCTATGTTCGGAACTCATACACATGTTCAGACCGCTGACGAATGTATATTTGAAAACGGCATGGGCTATATAACCGACGTCGGAATGACCGGTCCCGTAAGGTCGGTTCTGGGTGTTAAGCCGGAGCTCGCTGTCCGCAGACAGCGCGAGAAGCTTCCCGTGAGATTCGAGAACGCGGACGGCGAATGCAAAATGAACTGCATACTGTTTAATATAGATGAAAAAACAGGTAAAACACTGCAAATTGAGCGTATGGAAATTAGATAATTATAATTTAACAAAAATTTGTAACAAAACACTTGCAAAATATGTTAATCTGCTATATTATAATAATTGACAATTTAAGATTATGTTTAAATAATGTTGGGGGTAACAAAATGGAAGTACTAAAGGTGTCATCAAAATCTTCACCAAACTCGGTTGCGGGCGCTATTGCGGGAGTTATTAAGGATTACGGATGTGTCGAGGTTCAGGCTGTCGGAGCGGGCGCGGCTAACCAGGCGCTTAAATCGGTTGCCGTAGCGAGGGGCTACCTTGCACCTATGGGCGTTGATATAATATGTATTCCCGCTTTTACAAGTATAGATATTGACGGAGCGGAGCGCACAGCTATAAAGCTTCTGGTCGAGATCCGCTGAGGGGGGTTATACTTAAACCGGGCATATTTAAATATTTATTTCTGAACAGATTTGTATGTTCGGAATCGCGTACAGGCTTTATGAATTTTTACGATAATTTGCAAAAATAAATTACAAAGTCCGCGTCATGCGGGCATCGGCAAAAAATAACAGTTCTAAGGAAGTGTCAGTAATGATAAACGGAGTACTATTTAAAAATGCCATAATATCCGGCGCAAATAATATTGTGCGTCATAAAAAGGAAATTGATGATATGAATATTTTTCCTGTTCCCGACGGCGATACAGGAACAAATATGTCTATGACGATAGCTGCCGCCGCAAACGCCATCGAGGACAACGACAGCACGTCTATCGGCGAGATAGCGTCCGTCACGGCCTCTGCAATGCTGAGAGGCGCGAGAGGAAATTCGGGCGTTATACTTTCACTGCTGTTTAAGGGCATTGCGGAGTTTCTCAAGGACAGCGATGAAGCTAACGGCGTTATGATTGCCGACGCTGTGGCTCTCGGTGTCGAGTATGCCTACAGCGCTGTAGCGAATCCGACGGAGGGCACTATTCTTACCGTGGCGAGGCTTGGCGCGGAGGCGGGCAAAATAGCCACCGACGTAGAAAACGACCCGATAATAGCCTTGGGCGCTATCCATGCCGCCGCCGAGGACGCGCTGCTTCAGACGCCGGAGCTTCTGCACGTTTTGAAAAAGGCGGGAGTTGTGGACGCGGGCGGCAAAGGTCTTTGCGTGATACTTGACGGTATGCTTTCGCTGTTGCGTGACGGTATTATGATAAACAGCGACGTTCCTGTTGAGATAAATTTAAACGACGCCGACGAATTTTTCAAAAATGCCGCGGCTGAATTTGACGGTGAAATAAACTTCACATACTGCACCGAGTTTATCGTGGGTAGAAATCCCGAAGCGGCCGCAAGCCCGCTTGATCTGCGTTCTTATCTTGAGGGAATAGGCGACTGTGTTGTTGTAGTTGATGATGACGAGATAATAAAGGTACACGTTCATACGGAAAATCCCGGCTTGGTGCTTGAGGAGGCTCTGAAATACGGTCAGCTTCTCACTGTTAAAGTCGAGAATATGCGCGAGCAGCACCGTTTGGCTGCCGAAAAGCACGAACAGGAGATTAAAATGCTTGAGGAAACTTCCGAACCCGCCGAACCTGAAAAAGAGACAGGCTTTGTCGCTGTTGCCGCGGGGGAGGGGCTTAACGAGCTTTTTAAGGATCTCGGCTGCGACAGAATTGTCAGCGGCGGACAGAGCATGAACCCCAGCACGGAAAAAATATACAACGCGATAATGGCTGTACCTGCAAAGGTTGTATTTGTACTTCCGAATAACAAGAATATCCTCATGGCGGCACAGCAGGCGTGTGAGCTTATTACCGACAGGAAAACCATTATAATCCCGACGAGGACTATTCCGCAGGGTATTGCCGCGATGCTTGCTTATGACTCTGAGGCAACAGTGGAACTTAACTTGGAATATATGACAGAGGCGGCAAAGAAGATACTTACGGGTCAAGTCACATATGCCGCGAGAGATTCTGAGTTTGGCTCAACAAAGCTGCACGAGGGCGATATAATCGCGCTCAGCAACGGCAGGCTCTTGTTCAAGGACAAGGACCCCGTTAAGTCGGCCATAAAGCTCACCAAGGAAATGGTATCAAAGGATACATCGTTAGTTACTATTATATACGGTGAGAATATAACCGAAACTCAGGCAAACCTCGCTCTTGATGCCATTAAGTCAAGAATAAGCTCCTCTATAGACATAACGCTTATAAACGGCGGTCAGCCCCTCTACTACTTCTTGATTTCAGTAGAATAGTCGAGTGCCTCGACACGCAAGACGCGGCGGGGTGCCCCCGCAGGCAAGACGCGTAATCGCTCGCTTGCGCTCGCTCGACTTCAGCGTGGGAAAATTATAGCCGCGAGGGGACGATATTACCAATGAGTTGCCATATGCAAAAGACTTTTTGCGCGGTAATTGAAAGTCATTAAGTCATTCGTGAAATCCGCTCAACATTGATAAGGGCAGGTTTATATCCGCTATTATAAAATATTATAAGTGGATATACCTTTCTTGGCATGAGAAGTCCTTATTAATGTTGAGCTTTTTCTGTAAGCGTTAAGTATATTTTAACCTAATCTATGTACTTCTACACTGATAAGGTACGCTTGTGTGCCGCGCAAGAAATCAATGCTTGATTAGCGACGGCAGTTCATTGGTAAATTCATATCTGCGCGGCAATAAGCTTCTCCTATCAACGTCGAGCGAGCGCAAGCGAGCGATTACGCGTCTTGCGTGTCGAGGCACTCGACCGCGTCTTGCGTGTCGAGACACTCGACCGCGCAGGAAGTTTTATATTAAATTAGCGCACGGCAGTTCATTGGTAAATTCATATCTGCGCGGCAATAAGCTTCTCCTATCGACGTCGAGCGAGCGCAAGCGAGCGATTACGCGTCTTGCGTGTCGAGGCACTCG
>CAYLOD010000047.1:0-14555 GCA_964385235.1 uncultured Clostridium sp. | reverse complement strand
TCTCCGGGTAAAGTTCAAGCTCACACTCCGCTCCGCCGAGCCTTATAGCGTCCCTGAGCATATACGAATCATCAAGCAGCACCTCGTGGCTTCCCACCTGAATCAGCGTGGGCGGAAAGCGCTTGTCAAAACTCGCGTAGGCGGGCGATATATACGGATTGAGAGGAGAGTCATCACCGATATAAGAGTCCGCAAGCCTTTTCAGATATTTACCGCGGAGAAGCGGCTCTTTATTTTCGTTTGACATATATGTCTGCCCCGTTGCCGTTAGGTCGCACCACGGAGAAATGGCGACAAGGCACCTCGGCGTTTCCCTGCCCTCGTCGATAAGCCTGAGAACATTCGATACCGCAAGCCCGCCGCCCGCCGATTCACCGAGCGCGACAATATTGCCGGCGGTATAGCCAAGACTTAACAGGTAATCGTAAGCATACCGTGTGTCATCAAACGCTGCGGGAAACGGATACTCGGGAGCAAGGCGGTACTCGAACGAGAATACTCTTATCCCTGTTTTTTCCGCTACAGGCGCGATAAGCGCGCGCGACGAGATAAGGTCCCCCATGCCGTATCCGCCCCCGTGGGTGTAAAAAATAACCTTGCCGTCCTGTTCGTCCGGAGGAATGACCCACTCGGCATTCATCGGAAAGTCCCGTACGGCCTCATAGGACACATCGGGCGGGAGGGGCTTCAGACTAAAAAACTTAGCCTGATATGATCTCTGCTCCGGCAGAGGTATTCTGTTTACTACCGGCTGAGCCGTTTTCAAAAGCTGCTTTAAATAATCTGTTTTCATAGATGTTTTCTCCCGCTGAAATATTAAACTCAAATCTTATTTTGCATTGTAATCCGTGTGTATAATAAATTACCTTTCAGCCGCCTTAAACACGGCAATACACCGTCAGTCATCAATAAAGCTCACGCACAGCGCCGACTTTAAAATCAGCTTTCGATAAGGCGGCGAGCCGCCGCTCGTTTCGCTGTACTTACCTGTTGCGGCGCTTTAAAAATACCGCTATGCCCGCGCAGACTACGGAGAGAGGAACCGCAACATAGAAAATCAGACCGATAACAGACGCGGCTGAGTTGTCTATTGTAATGTCATAACGGGTAAGTTCCTTGTCCTCCGTGACTATCGTCTGCTCAAGCCTGCCGCAGACCTCTCTCAGCATGGCGAGAATATACTTCGCGTCGCTGTAATTTGAGGCGAGAATCGTTTTTTCAAACATTGTGGACGAGCCGAACACGAAAACGGTTGACATCTTGTCTTCGCCGCTGTCGTCCCCGGCGGCGATCCCGTTTACACCGTAGCCCGCTACAACTATGTTGCCCTTGGCGTTGCCATCGAAATCATAGCTGTCGTCAGCGTCGCTCGGACAAACGCCCGATGTCGCGGAGTATTGCAGCAGCGACTGCGTATTCATATCGGCGTCAAGATTGACGGGACGCGCATACGAACATATGACGGGCGCTGAGTTTTGCTCAAAGTCCGACGTAAAAGCGTCGCTGCCGAGATAGCACAATACGCCGTCATACATATTATTTCCGTAAACCGAACTTGATTCAAGCTCATACGCAAGACCGTCTCCGACAGTGACCCCCCATTCGGAGAGAACCGCGTCGAGGTTCGGCGTTTTTACCGTCTTGGCACTCGGAACATAAAGCATACTTTTCCCGTATTCCCTGCCGTTTGTCAGATATGTTAGGATCTTATTCGCGGCGTTGACGGAGCAGTCCTTTTCGGGCGTCATGATAATGAGGAAATCCGTGTCTGCGGGAATATCCTCGCTTTCGAGCTTTATTTCGGTTATAACATAATTGTTCTGCCCGAGGAGGTTTTTGAAGTAGCTGAAATCCTCCGTCGAGTTATCCTCGACAAGAGTCACATTAGTTGTTTCCTCGCTTGTCACGGCGAGTATCGCGCCGTCAAAGGCTTCCTCCGCTCTCGACGAGGCTATGTAGCTGTATGTGTCGTAGTAGTTCTCTACATTAAACAGGTCATAATCGTCAAGCACACGGTATTTGTCGCCGCATGAAACAATAATATTATCGGAGTTGAGCGACTCGTCCTTGTATTTGTTCGCATAGTTGGGGTTATCGACTATGCTGACATATTCCGCGCTGATGAGGCTGTTGTACTTGCCGTATTCCTCGGCTATCGACATGACCTGAGAATAATATGTGTTAGTGCTCCCCTTGGAGCGGTACGACTGCTTGTCGCTGAGAAATGTTATTTTGAGCTCTTTTTTAACATTTTTCGCGAGGTTTATAGATGTTTCGGACAGATTAAAAGCGCCCGAACTCGTGAGGTCAAGGCTCATTCCCGCAACCTTATCCGACATAACGGACATAACAACATTCAACAGAACCGTTGCTATAAGGACTATGGCGGTAATCACCGCCGCGCCGACAGTATGGTTAAACGCCGCCTTTGACATCTTCCTCCGTGATTTCTTTCCGGGCTTTTCCGGGGAGCCTTTTCCCCCGCTCTTTGGCTTCTTTTTTGTCTTTTCGGACTTTTTACCGTTATCCACGTTTCGAGTTTCCCCGGCTTCGCTTGTTTCCCCGGCTTCGTTTGTTTCCCCGGCTTCGTTTGACTCTGTATCGGTGTTCTTTTTGTTTTCGTCGTTATTATTCATAGCTTAATCAACCTTTCCGATGTAATAAACGGCTCTGTCAGTCCCAGCGGCGCTTGTCTATAACTCTTATCGTGAGGAACAGAAACAGCGCTGTAATGCTCAAGTAAAATACAACATCGGCAAGGTTTATAATCCCAAGCGCGAAGTTGTTGTATCTCGTACGGAACGAAAGAGCAAGCAAAAGATTTTTAACAAAATCGTTTGACACAGTAGAGGCAAAGGAATCTAATATATTTATGACAAATTCTATCGCAAAGGTCGAGAGCGCGGCGACAGTCTGACTTTCGGTCAATGACGAGATGAAAACACCTATAGAGATGAGCGAGCTTCCCAGCAGGAACAGACCCAGTATATTAGCTGTTATCACGCTTATGGAGGGCGTCGCGATGAACGCGAGGACTATCGCGAAAACCGCGAATATTGAAAGGCATATGGCAAAAACAGCGATCGCGGAGAGATATTTGCCCATTACTATCCTCGTAATGCTCACAGGAGATGTCAGGAGAGCCTGATCGGTTTTTTGTCTGCGCTCCTCGCTGAACAGCTTCATGGTAAAGAGCGGTATTATAAACATTATAACGAGGAACATGGACTGAAAAACGTAATACATATCCGACGTCTTTGTATAAAGGCACGTTGTATAAAAGTAAAGCCCGCTGAAAAAGAAAAATACCGCCATTGTTATGTATCCGACCGGTGAATTGAAGTAAGACGAAAAATCCCTTTTAAAAATTGCTCCCATTATTTATTTCCTCCGTTTCCCTGAGTAAGGTTGATAAATACATCTTCGAGCGAGAGCTCCTCACGGTGCAGCATGAGGATAGGCATAGAGAGCGTTGCCATTGTCTTGAACAGCGCGCGGCGAATATCGGCACCCTCGCGGCATTCGATAGTGTATTCACCGCAGCCGCGTTCAGGCTCGCCGGTCTTTACTGCCCTGACAACACCCGCTATTTTCTTTATCGCGGAGAGAACTGCCTGTTCTCTGCCCTCTATCACGGCAATGAGCTTATCGTCCGCCGCCTTTGACGTCATGGAATCTTTCATGTCGTTAGCGATTATTCTGCCGTTGTTTATGACTACGATCCTGTCGCAGGTCGCCTGAACCTCGGAGAGGACGTGCGAGGACAGAATGACGGTATGCTTCTTGCCGAGGCGGCGTATGAGGTTCCTCGTTTCTATTATCTGGTTCGGGTCAAGTCCGACTGTGGGCTCGTCGAGAATAATTACGGGAGGATCGCCGAGCAGCGCCTGAGCAAAGCCGACACGCTGGCGGTAGCCCTTTGAAAGGTGGTTTATAATCCTGTCGCTGACTTTATCTATCCCGACGAGTTTGGAAACTTTCTCAATATGCTCCTCCTTGGGGAGCGTGAGCTTCTTCAGGTCAAACATGAAGCGAAGATACTTGTATACGGTCATATCACCGTAAAGCGGAGGTATCTCGGGAAGGTAGCCTATCTTTGACTTTGCCTTGAGCGGCTCCTCGAGTATGTCAAGGCCGTCTATGAGAACCGTTCCGTCTGTAGCCGATATATATCCCGTTATAATATTCATGGTGGTGGACTTTCCCGCGCCGTTCGGACCGAGAAAGCCGAGTATCTCACCGTCCTTTACCGAAAAGCTCACATCGTCAAGCGCGGTTTGTCCGCCATAGCATTTCACTAAATTTTTAACTTCAATCATTCTGTTGTATGCCCCCTGTACAGTATTCTCAGGTGTTCCCGATAGAAAGTTCCATCGTAACAGGACAGTGATCGCTGCCGAAAACATCGGACAGAATATCGGCGCTCAGCAGTCTGTCCTTTAGCCTGTCTGATATTATAAAGTAGTCGATACGCCATCCCGCGTTGTTCTTGCGCGCGTTGAAGCGATACGACCACCAGCTGTATCTGCCTGCGGCGCCGGGATTAAGGTATCTGAACGTATCAATAAATCCCGCAGCGAGCAGTTCCGTCATCTTGCCCCGCTCCTCGTCCGAAAAGCCGGCGCTGCCTCTGTTTGTCTTAGGGTTTTTGAGGTCGATTTCCTCGTGGGCGACGTTCATATCTCCGCACAGTACAACGGGCTTTTTCCCGTCAAGTCCGACAAGATAGGCTCGCAGGTCGTCCTCCCAGCTCATGCGGTAGTCGATGCGCCTTAATCCGTCCTGAGAGTTCGGAGCATATACGTTGACAAGGTAAAAGTCCCCGTATTCGAGCGTTATCATTCTGCCCTCATGCGAGTGATCGTCAATGCCCATGCCGTTATAAATGACCGAGAGCGGCTCGCGCTTAGTAAACACAGCCGTACCCGAATAGCCTTTCTTTTCCGCGCTGCACCAATATTGGCGATAGCCGTCAAGCTCTACCCGAGCCTGACCCTCATACATTTTCGTTTCCTGTATACATATAAAGTCGGGTGCCTCGGCAAGTACAGACTCGACAAAGCCCTTTCCGAGACACGCTCTCAGCCCGTTGACATTCCACGATAAAAATTTCATACACTAACTCCGAATCACATTCCATGTAAACTGTATACGCCGATATTCCGCCGCCTGAAAACGGGACGAAACCCGACAGTGACATCTTGCTTAAGTTATATTGTATCATAACATAACAGATAATATCAAGAAAAATCCTGTGCTATTGCGCGGAAATCACTGCCGGGGCTTTGCCCCGGACCCTATTCAGATAACTTTTTGAAAAAAGCTATCTGAAAACTCTCAAAAACTTTAAATAAAAGCAAAAAAACAAGAAGTAAATCAATACATTTACTTCTTTGAGGAGTGTCAGCGCCCGGCTTTCTTTCTTGCAAACATATCCGCCTGATTATACGGATTATCGTTTGGCTGATGATTTATAAACGCTTGCCATTTCAGTTTTCTCTAAAAGCATAATATTAACGCAATTATAAAATGTTCAGGAAAATGTTCACGCGTCTTAATAATTATTTTAAAGAATGATAAGCTTTGATTTTTTTGCAAATAAGCCATGACGGCAATAAAAAAGCCCCGAAAACGGAGCTTTTATATAAATTATTCAATTTGTTTAACGAACATAGGCATTATCGCCCTCTTCTATGACATATACTGTAACATCTCTTCTGCCGAACTGTGTGCATTCATCGAACGTATCATAGAAAAGGTCTACAATGGCTGTTCCCTCGAAGAGCGCTCCGCCTGTATCGGCGGCGGTAGCATAGCCGTAGCATACCTGCCCGTCGTTGGATACTATATAGAGCTTAGAGCCGAGCGGAATAATATTTGGGTTGACAGCGACGTTACCGACCTGCGCGAGTCTGCCCGACGCTGTGAGCGAACCGGCGGGAGCATAGTAAGCTGTGCCCGAGCCTGTGTATGAACGCAGATATTTTACAGTGTTGCCGTTCATATCCACGAAGGTTTTTTTGGTTTCATCAGATGAGAACGTAGCCGAATCCTCAACGTTCTTTGCGAAATAATTTGATGATGATACGGCAGGCGTTTCGGGTCTTTCCGCCGTACCGACAAGAACGACCTCGTTTACAGCCTTCTTAGTCGTCTTTTTCGCGATGACGTCGGTATTTTTAAGCTTGCCGTTCACATATGTCAGCTTTGAGGTTATCAGCTTTTCGCCCTTGACTCCCTCTTTCTGGACCCGGGTTTCACCTGTGTAGAGCTTATCTGTCTTTTTCTCAACGGTCTTGTAGTCTACATACTGTGTTGTATGTGTTGTTTTGTATGTTACCCTGTCGATCCTGACCTTGAGGTTATCCTTAACCTTTTTGCCGGGGTTAACGCTTACCTTGTCATTCGCGGTGAGCTTTACGCCGAGGAAGTCGAGAGCTTCCTTTACCGTTCCCTCGGGAACATCGCAGGCTGTCGTTTTTCCGCCGTCATTGACGGAAATATTGTACCAGCGTTCAACATTTATCTTCATGTCGGGCTTGAGAACCGTTCCCGCCGCGGGAGTGACCGAGTCGGTCTTTCCTACCTCTACGCCTGCCGCCTTTAGAGCGTCGGCGACCGTACCCTCGTTGAACTTTACGCTTTTGACGTCGCCGTCATCCTCAAGGTCAACATTAAACGCTCTCATTATGGAAACCTCATAACCGCTGCCGCTGTTTTCAGTGACAACCACTTTATCGTTTTTGCCGAGCTTTATGCCCGCCTGTGAAAGTATAGCGTCCCGGTTGAGGTTCATGGTATTTATAACAGTTGTATTTTCACCGTCGGTGATTTTAACAGTCTTGGTGAGAGCTGTGATCGAGAGAGCCGTCGAAAAACAAACCGCAGCCATAACTGAAAAAATAACAGTTTTGTAAACATTGCGGACTGTTTTCTTTTCTCTCCTTGCCACATATTTCTTTTTATGTAATCGCATTATTTGATCTCCTTACGACTGTCCCTTGACCGCGACGCAACGCGGCAGGACAACTTTACTTGATGTGGCTATTATAGTCTTTATATTTAAATATGTCAAACATAATTATTTTTCTTTTTTGTGTATTTTGACTAAAATACCGAACACATATTCGATAGAAGTAAGTCGATTGCCGTTCTATAATTCTTTATAAGAATATGATTTGACAAATTTATGTGCAATTTAGCAGAATTTCAATAGTTACAAATCAGTTACAACAAATTACGTCCGTATTTCCGCCCCACAGGGCTTCAAGGCGGCGTCACGGCAACGTAAGCATAGCGAAAAAACCGCATGGTTATCGGGTTTTCGCGCGATTTCCAAGCGGCGGGGCGGCATTGATTTTTGAAAAATTATTTTTTTAATTTTTCGTAAGATTATTTGAATAATTTTCCAAAAAAACGCTAAATTTTTAACCGCCCGTTTGTTTGCGGAAATTCCGAAAACTGCGGAATTGCTGTGTTTAAGCTGAATTACCCGATTATCTGCCGTGCGTTCATACGCGTAAAAAAATACAGATTTTTAATATGTTTGTAACCTGTTTGTAACTATGTTAAAAACCACGTCCGTTTACTTTTTCCTCGCTATGCAGAGGGCTATATCGAAAAACGGCACTACATTGTCCTCCCTGCCGTTTTTAAGACGCTTATATACCTTTGTCGCTGGTGAAACGCTGGTCTGCTCGTCCCTTTTCAGTATAGGGACGCCGTTCTCCTCAACCCAGCGGAAGCCCGCGCGCTTTAAGCCTGTCGCCAGAAGCACCTCGCCTAGGTACGCGCCAAAGACAAGCGCCAGCTCCCAAATTTCATCATCGCTCAGGTTTACCTTCTTCACGGCATTTTCATAATATTTCAAGATGACCTCAAGTTCCTCTATGCTTTCGCGTTTATAGTCAAAGTCATATTTTAGCTGCTTTGCATAGACTACTGCCTTTTCAGCAAGGGCTTTCATTCTTATGGCGGTGGAATCGTTGTCACTATGTTTACCCGCGCGGTTAAAAACGCCCATTGCCATACTCTCCTTTCAATAAATATCGGCATAATATCCTGTATTTTCTATTTTATCACAATTTTTCCTTAAAATAAAGCAAAAAAATAAGGCGCGTCAGGCTTCCTCCGACGCAAAGAGGTACAAGCCTTTCGGCCGTTTGCCGTCCGCCGTTTAATGAGAAACTTACCGCTTTAAGGCTCAGTTCCTGCCCGATGGCGGGTACATCGCCTGATTTATGCCATATTTCCCAAAAGTTTCCATTAAAATTTCGTATTAATAATCCCTGTTTTAATACTGCTCGGTCAAGACAATTATTGAATGCTATGTGTAAAGCGTAACCGATAATATTTTTGTTCAAAGCGCGCTCGCTGCCGCTGCGCAGATTATTTTCACGCCACTGTTTTCGGCAAGCATACGGCAGCACTCCGAAAGCGTATGCCCCGATGTCACTATATCGTCAACGATAAGCACCGTTTTCCCGCTCAGGTCAAGCCCTTCCAAGCGCCTGTATACGCCTGCTATATTGACTTTCCGCTCCTCATGGTTCAGGCTGTGCTGTTCCCTGTTATCTATGACCTTTTCAAGCGTTCTCCTGTACTCAACCGACAGCAGTCTGCCCACCTCTACGGCAATAAGTTCCGCCTGATCATAGCCCCGCTCTTTCAGCCGCTTCTTTGAGAGGGGCACATTCGTTACAATGTCGGGTTCTCCGAAGTATTCGCGAACAACCCGCGCGAGAGCCGCGGAAAGGCTTTTGCAGTACTCACGTCTGCCGTAAAACTTATAACTTTTAACGGCTTCTCTCACTTTTCCGTCATATTTAAAAGCGGCAACACATTCGTTGCCGCTCGGTATTGTCCTTATATATGGCTTTTGCGGAAAGCCCGCCCGGCACATATCGCATTCAAGCCTGTCTCCGGTAATGATTTTGCCGCAATACGGGCATTTTCTCGGAAACAGAAATTTAAGAGGATCCGCTGTCATAAAACGCACCCCCGCAGACGTTTTACTCCCGACGTGTCGAGACCGTGAACCGCGCCGCCGAACTCAACTCCGAGTGCGCGGCCGTCGGGGAAAATATCGAGCATGGGGATAACAACGAACGCCCTTTCGAGGAACCTTGGGTGCGGGAGCGTTAAATTCCCGCCGCCGCGTTCCTCGCCCTCGTAAAGTATCATATCTATGTCTATTATTCTCGGGGAATATTTATACGGGCGGCGCCTGCCCATACCCGCCTCTATGCCGAGGCAGGCTCCCATAAGCATTTCCGGTGAAAGCTCCGTTTCAATCATAACACAGCAGTTATAGAAGCTATCCTGCTCATCGGGTGTTTCAAACGGCTCTGTTTCATATATTCCGGAAACTTCAGTCACGGCGGTTCCGCATAGAATCGACAGGGCGGCGACAGCGCCGCGAAGATTCTTCATTCGATCTCCGATATTCGTCCCAATACATAGTACAGCCCTTTTCATTTAAATATGCCCCCGTTTCGCGTCACCTTGCGCGTGTGATTTCTACGGCGACATAGCCGAAGTCAGCCTCTATCGGCGCGTTTGGTTTTTTCAGGAGAATACGGACGCGTTCGGCGGCGGGAAACTCCGCAAGCAGAGAATCCGCCGCGACCTGCGCCGCGCGCTCTATAAGGTCATAGCTCTCCGAGGAAACAGCCCGCTTTATAACGGCGGCGGCACGCGAATAATTAATGGTGTCCTCAAGTCTGTCCGTCCGGCAGGCGGCAGTCAGATCCGCGTAAATATCCGCGTCAATAATAAACATCTGTCCCCTTTTCTTCTCAAAGTCATGTACTCCGTGGTGAGCATATATCCTTAAATCTCTAATAATAATCCGGTCCATCATAACCCCTCACAACAGCGTCCGCGACCCTTGCCGATTGAACCGCTTCGGCAACATCGTGAACCCTGATAATATCCGCGCCCGAGGATACAGCGAGAACATGAGCGGCGATCGTCCCCGCAAGTCTTTGCTCAAACGGCGGGTTTCCGCATGGCGCTCCCACTACCCTCTTGCGTGACGCTCCGATAAGGAGCGCGCACTCATCGGCACGATACTTGCCGCATTCCCTCAGTATCTCAAGATCAGTTCCGTAAGTTTTGCCGAAGCCTATTCCGGGGTCAAGGCAGACACGCTCGCGCTCAATGCCGAAGCGTCCGCATTTTTCGACGGCGCTCTCGAAAAATTCCCTTATTCCGTCCGCCTTGTCGTGCGTGATAATGCAGCCGCATCCGCTCCGCGACGAAACGCGGTACATATCCTCGTCGGCATAACCCGTAACGTCATTTATAATATCCGCCCCGTAAAATAGCGCCTTTTCCGCCACCGAAGGGTAAAATGTATCTACCGAAACAGGGACGCTGACGGCTTTTCTCACAGCACGGAGAAACGGCAGCAAGCGTTTCTCCTCGTCCTCGGCGGATATTCTCGTGTATCCGGGACGGGTAGACTGCGCACCTATATCTATTATATCCGCTCCGTCGTTCTGCATCTGTACGGCGTGACCGACAGCCGCGTCAATACCGAGCCATTTTCCGCCGTCCGAAAACGAGTCGGGCGTCACGTTCAATATCCCCATTATATATGTTTTTCTCCCGAGAGGGAAGCTGAAACTATTCGCCTTAAATATCTTCTTCATTTTTATATCCGCTCCCGACAGAGTTTTACCGACAGACTATTTCCTCGTCGTCAAAAGGGACATTACTTCCGCTCTCGCTCTCGCGTCGCTCTTTATAACGCCCCTGAGGGCGGACGTCATCGTCTTGGCTCCCGCCGCTCTCGCCCCGCGCATAGTCATGCACAGATGCTCCGCCTCTATAACGACAGCCACTCCGAGCGGCTCGAGATTATCATACAGAAAGTCCGCTATCTCCGAGGTAAGCCTTTCCTGAACCTGAGGTCTTTTGGCAAAGCTGCTCACTATTCTCGCGAACTTGGAAAGCCCTATTATTTTGCCGCTTTTCGGGATATACGCTATGTGCGCCGTACCGACGAACGGCAGCAGGTGATGCTCGCATACCGAATACATGGGTATATCGCGGACAATGACAAGCTCCTGATTCTGCTCCGGTACGTCAAATATTTTAAGGTATTGCTTCGGGTCGTCGTGAAGTCCCGCGAATATTTCCTCATACATATCAGCAACGCGCCGGGGAGTTTCGAGAAGTCCCTCCCTGTCAGCGTCCTCGCCTATTGCCGCCAGCAGTTCCCTGACAGCCGCCTCTATTCTTTGCTTATCAACCATTTGCTCTCCCTTTCATTATTCACCTGTGTTGCCCTTCGCAATATATGCCAGCTTGACTCTCACAAGCAGCGCACCCTCATTTTTATAAATCGAGCAGCCGTCGCGGTTTATCTTGTGCGCGTCATCAAGCAGCTTGTTTGCCTCGTTTACATAAAAATAGAACTTGTACGGCTGATCGAAAAACAGTTTATCTATATATTCCGAGTATTTCATTTCTTTTCCGAAAACTATCGGAAGATACTCATCTCGATTTCCTGCGGCGTTCACAAGTGTATCTATGACATTTTTGTCTGTTTCATCGTCAAAGTTTTTTATAATCGCCGCGTTCCTTGAGTAATACCCCGCCTCTGTCGAGTTGCATTCCGGCACGAAAAAATTGTACCTCATATCGTCCTTGCTGTCCGGATCGAGGCTGACATCATCGGAATTGGGGCTAATGGTATGCGTTACGGTTATTATCTCGTCGCTGACGTTAAAAAAGTCGTATATTATGCCGTTTTCCGTATCGTCCCACGTCACATCAAGATGATACCATTTCCCGTCGATTTTTATGATATTCCACATATGTCCGCCGCCGTCGCTGTCGCCGCGTATCGTCATGCACTCTATTCCGCACATATTCATCAGTATCTGCTCCGCCTTGGCGTAGCCTTCACATACAGCCTCGCCCTTTACAAGCGCGCCGTACGCGGAGAAATACTCCCAGCCGTCATTTATGCTTTTGGCTGTGCCCTTATACACACAATGATTTATTATATAATCGTGAATAAGCTTTTCCCTTTCAAATTCACTCTGTCCCTCATCGAGTGACGATATTATCATATTAACCGCGCTGCGCAGTACGGCTGACATCTTTTCGCACTCGTCGGCGGACAGAACGGAGTAAAACTCGGCTATCGTATCATCACCCGCATACGCGTATCCGAAAAGATTGTCAAGCCAGAAAATCTGAGGATTATCAAAAACATAAGCGTTTACCGAGCGCCGTATTTCTCTCTCGGACATATGCCTGCCCTTGATAGTAACGCGCAGTGTGCGGTAGTGACCGTTTTCGTCCTTGGACTCGCTTACGGTAGTGACGCTGCCGCTGATAAGGTTATACATCTCTTTTTCCGTTTCGGAGCCGAGCGAATCTCTGCCCTTTGTTGTTTTGACAGGGTTGTAGTACGGCGAGACATTAAAGTCCTCTAAGGTAATATTTCTGTATGTAAGCTCGTTCTGCCCATATACATTAACGGAATTGATAACGTCCGGATCGTCGTTCTTCTTATTTATCGCGCCGCCGCCGATACCGAGATTCAAAAAATATATCGCGCCGCAGATCAAAGTGGCGGTCAGCGCCGCAAAAAACAAAACGTAAAATATTCTTATAACGTTTTTTCTCATTAACTAACCTCCGAAATAAAAACGGCGTTGTATTCTGTGAAATATACGCCGTCATGCAAGACGGCAGACCCGCACGGTCCGGCTGTACAGCGCCGCCGCGCTCTGAATGTTAATTCTGAGAGGATTTCCTCTGCGTGGACTTTATGTTTTGCCTTACCTTTTTCAGTTCGGCGAGAGTACGGCTCATATCCTCGTCAGCCTGCCTCATAATATCGTCCACAAATTCTCCCGCGGCTTTTCTCATTTCGGTAGATTTCATCTTCGCGTCCGAAAGTATCTCGGTTGAGCGGTTCTGTGCCTGACGGACAATCTCGTTCTTTGCCACCATTTTTTTCGCGCGCTCCTCCGCGGAGTGAATGATAGACTCCGCCTCCTGATTCGCCTGCGATATGATCCTGTTTCTGTCTGCGACTATACTGCGCGCCTGACGTATCTCCTGCGGAAGGTTGGCTTTTATTTCATCAAGCATTTCCTTTACATCCGTCACGCTGACGATAACCTTATCCCTGCTGAGGGGTACCTTTGCCGAACTCCCCAGCATTTCGTACAGGTCGTTAAGCATTGTTTCCACGCTACTCATAATATCAATCCTTTCTAAGTCTGTTTAATATTTCATCATGAACACATTCGGGAACAAATGATGATATATCTCCGCCATACCTCGCAACCTGCTTTACTATACTTGAGCTTATGAACATATTCTCGGACCGCGTTGTGAGAAATATCGTTTCAAGTCCGGGGTTTAGCTTATTATTTGTTAGAGCCATCTGAAACTCGTACTCAAAGTCCGAAAGGGCTCTCAGACCTCTGACAATAGCCGTCGCGTGACGCTGCGCGGCAAAATCGGCGAGCAGTCCGTCGAAACTTGTCACTTCGACATTCGCAAGTTCCGCCGTCGCCTTTTCTATCAATCTCACGCGTTCTTCCGCGTCAAAGCAAACCTGCTTATTTATATTATTAAGTACCGCGACAATGATTTTATCAAACATTTTTGATGCTCTCGTTATAATATCGACGTGACCTACGGTAACGGGGTCAAAGCTCCCGGAGCATATAGCCGTTTTCATTTATTTGTTTCCTCCGCGTTTATTATAAGAAATCCCGATCAACATACACGGTAAGCATTATTTTCCCGTATCTGTAGCGCTTTTTCACGGCAAAGTCACCGGAGCTTTCGGGAAGTTCCTCATCATTCGGATGCTCGCAGATAATCCTGCCGCCCTTATTCATAAGCGCGGGCAGAATATCCAGCGCCCTTTGAAGCAGACCCGTTCCGTACGGCGGGTCGAGATACGCTATATCGAATCTCTTTTCACACTTTCCGAGGAACGCGATTGAATCATCGGCGACAATCTCAGCGCTGCCGTAAAGTCCCGTCTGCTCGAGATTTCTCCTGACAGTGGCGAGAGAAGCCGCCGAGCTGTCAACAAGCACAGCTTTTCTCGCGCCGCGGCTGAGAGCCTCTATGCCCATCTGACCCGAACCCGCGAACAAATCGAGAAAGCATCTTCCCTCAATATCGAACTGAATGATCGAAAAAACCGCCTCCTTGACCATATCGGAAGTCGGCCGGACTTCTCTGCCGCTCAATGTTTCGAGCTTTCTGCCGCCCGCCTTTCCCGATATAACCCTCATTTTGGCGTCCTCCCGCAATCATTGGCAAGTAAAAACAGCTCACTGTATCGGCTGTTTATCAAAATTTCAAATATACAAAATTATTATATCACACTTTGTCGGATATGTCGAGTACCTCACAACAAAAATGCGGTCGAGTGCCTCAACACGCAAGACGCGGTCGAGTGCCTCGACGCGCAAGTCGCGTAGTCGCTCGCTTGCGTTCGCTCGACGTCGGCAAGGGAAGTTTACTGCCGCGTAAAGACGAAATTACCAATGAACTGCCGTGCGCTA
>CAYLOD010000046.1:0-14908 GCA_964385235.1 uncultured Clostridium sp. | reverse complement strand
ACAGGCGCAGGTTGACATCTTCGGCGTGGGATTGCGTAACTTCTGGCAGTCAGGTCCGGAGGAGAGCCGCCACATCAACTACTGGCTTGCGGACAACTGCTTTGGGGACTATTACACCCGTACAGGTCTTGACTACAAGCAGCGGGAGATGATAACTTTTTGTTTTCTTGCCGCGCAGGGCGGCTGTGAGCCTCAGCTCACCTCCCACGCCGCGGCAAATATGAGGATTGGAAACGATAAGACATTTCTGATCAAAATCATTTCCCAGTGTCTGCCCTATATCGGCTATCCGAGAAGCCTGAACGCCCTGCGGTGCGTAAATGACGCCGCAAAACAATAAATCTAAACGAGGAGGAAAACAATATGAGCAAAACATGGCTTATTACCGGAGTATCCAGCGGATTCGGCTATGAAATGACAAAACAGCTTTTGGAAAAGGGAGAAAACGTCGTTGGCACAGTCCGAAACAAGGGCAAGGTCCAAAATCTGATAAACGAGTATCCTGAAAACTTCGACTGCCGGATTCTCGACGTGACCGATGTTACGGCGGTGCAGAAAACAGTAGCAGCCGCTTTTGAAAAGCACGGTAAAGTCGATGTGGTGGTATCCAACGCCGGTTACGGCTTGTTCGGCTGCGCCGAGGAACTGTCCGATGAACAAATCGACCACATAATAGCTACGAACCTGACCGGAGCTATACAACTAATTAAATCCGCTATCCCATATATGCGCAAACAGGGCGGCGGACGGATTATTCAGATTTCAAGTTACGGCGGACAGGTAGCGTATCCTGCTAATTCAATGTACCATGCCACAAAGTTCGGCATTGAGGGCTTCTGTGAGTCCGTGGCTCAGGAAGTGGCACAGTTTAATATAGGAGTGACAATAGTTGAGCCGGGCGGCGCGAGGACGGAGTTCCGCTACGGCAGTGCTAAGGTGGCAAATCTCATGCCGGAGTATGAAAGCTGTCACGGCTTTCTCAATATGCTGGACGCTTCCAAAGGGCTGGCTCCCGGCGATCCGGCAAAAATGGCACAGCGGATTATAGAAAGTACGGATAAAAATCCCGCGCCGCTGCGCATGGTATTAGGTTCGCAGGCGCTCTCCGCTACCATTGAACGGCTGAAAGAACGTATCGCGGATTATGAAACACAAACGGAACTGGCGGCTTCCACGGACGTCACGGAATAAGGAGGACAACACTCATGGCAAAGAACCTGATTCTCTACTATTCCCGCAAGGGCGAGAACTACTGGAACGGCAGCGTAAAAAACATAACCAAGGGGAACACCGAAATTGTAGCGGAATTTATTCAGAAAGCGGTCGGCGGTGATCTGTTTGAAATTGAAACTGTAAAGGATTATCCTGCCGATTACCACGCCTGCACCGACGAGGCGAAAAAAGAATTGCGCGAGGGCGCAAGACCGGAGCTGAAACAGATTCTTGACAGTATCGCGGATTACGACAACATCTTTGTCTGCGGACCGTGCTGGTGGGGAACATACCCGATGGCGGTATTCACACAGCTTGAGAAGCTCGACTTCAACGGAAAAAAGGTTATAGCGGTTATGACACACGAGGGCAGCGGTCTCGGCTCCTGTGAGAGGGACTTAAAGAGAATCTGCAAAGGCGCGTCTTTCGGCAAAGGTCTTGCGGTACACGGCGCGGACGCGGCAAAATCGGAAACCGCCGTTGCGTCGTGGGCGATAAATGCAATTTGACAAATGACGAGGAGAAAATACTATGGAATATGTGACCTTATCAAATGGCGTAAAGATGCCGATTTTAGGCTATGGCGTCTATCAGGTGACGGCAGACGAATGCGAGCGGTGCGTCATGGACGCTTTGGAGGCGGGCTACCGTTTGATTGACACCGCACAGAGCTATTTTAACGAGGAACAGGTCGGCTCCGCGATTAAAAAGTCCGGTGTGAAGCGAGAGGATATATTCCTGACAACCAAGGTTTGGGTGGAGCATTACGGTTATGACGAGTGCCTCAGGAGTGTGGAGGAATCCATGCGCAAGCTCGGTACCGATTACATCGACCTAATGCTCCTGCATCAGCCTTTTTCCGATTATTACGGAGCATACCGCGCTTTGGAGGATATGTACGGCGAGGGTAAGCTGCGTGCTATCGGTATCTCCAACTTCTATCCCGACCGCATGGTGGATATTGCTTCCTTCTCCCGCATACGCCCCATGGTCAATCAGGTGGAAACCCATGTGCTGAATCAGCAGCGTGACGCGAAAAAGTGGATGGATAAATACGGTGTGCAGATCGAGGCATGGGCACCCTTCGGTGAGGGGCGAGGGGGTTTGTTCACCAATGAAACGCTTGTGAACATCGGCAAAAAGTATGGCAAGACCTCGGCACAGGTCATGCTCCGCTGGAATATCCAGCGCGGTGTAGTGGTTCTTCCCAAGTCAACACATAAGGAGCGCATGGTTCAGAATATCGATGTGTTCGACTTTACCCTCTCGAATGAAGATATGACCGCTATCGCCGCTCTTGATACCGCCACAAGTTCTTTCTTTTCGCACTATGACCCTAACATGGTGGAGTGGTTCGTGAAGATGGTGGAGGAAAGAAAATATCAGCATGACAGCAGCAAGGAAAAGAAAAATTGGTAGGAGGATTGGTTTCTATGACACGCACACGAATACCTGAAAGATTTTTATCATTATTACTGTCACTTATTATGGTTTTCTCGTTTGCCGCCTGTGCAAACAAAAATGAAGAAGGAGTTACTGATAACAGCGGGTCGGCAAAATCTACACAGTCACCAAGTGATGAAAGTTCAAAGACGTCTGATAAGGAGCAGTCCGCTTCCGAAACACAGAATAAAGAGGGCAATAATACAGACGACGCTACGGCTGCCGGCAGCAATATTCTGATCGCCTATTTTTCCCATACAGGTGAAAATTACAATGTCGGTGTAATTGAGAAGGGCAACACGCACATTATCGCGGACATAATCGCGGAAGAAACAGGCGCTGACTTGTTTGAAATCGCAACTGTGAATCCCTACCCGGATACCTACAACGAATGTACCGATGTGGCAAAACAGGAGCAGAACGCAGGCGCCCGCCCGAAAATTATCGATCCGCCTGAAAATCTGGACAAGTATGATACTGTTTTCATCGGATATCCGATCTGGTGGGGCGATCTGCCTATGGCGGTCTATACATTCCTCGAAAGCTATGATTTCTCAGGCAAAACGGTCATTCCGTTCTGCACCCATGAGGGCAGCGGTTTGTCAGGTACCAAGAATAGTATTGAGAAAACCTGTTCCGGCGCGACGGTTTTAGACGGACTTGCCATTCAAGGCAGCATAGCGCAGAATGAGCGGGAAGAAGCTAAATCCAATGTCGCGGACTGGCTTGACGGACTTCGTTTAAAATGACCGTCAAGGTCATTTCCTCTCTTGTCCCGACGACAGGAATTTTAAAATCTTACGGTATAAGCAAAATACACTGTTCTTGTTGTTAAGTCACTGTTTAACAGCTCTACCTATCCGCAATTCATTTCTCTGTTGAATATTCTTTTCTTTCGCTTCGTTCAACAAATTTCTCCTGTTTCGGTCACTTAACATTGTACTGCAGGCTCTCAATATGATTCTGTATTTTTCCGATTCGGACATTTTATCATACAACTTAGCATGACTGCATAATATTTTCGTCAATAAATATCCGGCAAACAAAAAAGCTGTTTCATTATGAAACAGCTTTTAACTTATTCGCAAAGATCCACGGGTATATTACCTATGTCCTCTATATTATACGGTGTTTCCTGATACACATTATTAAGCCAGTTCGTATAAAAAAGCGTCGCGTTGCTCCTCCATGTTATCGCGGGCAGCGAGGACGGGTCATTGGCAGGAAAATAATTATACGGCACCTCGGGCTTCAAGCCGCGCTTTAAATCGCGAAAATATTCGTTTGCGAGTGTGTTTCTGTCGTATTCGGCATGACCGAGTATGAACACCCTGCGGCAGTTTCTGCTCGCGATTATGGCGACGCCCGCCGTGGTTGACGTCGCAAGTATCTCAAGCTCCTTGTGCTTTCTTATTTCCGAACGGTGAACACCCGTATATCGCGAATGGGGTATGAGGAATCTGTCGTCAAAGCCACGCATAAGCGGATGAAAAACGTTTACAACCTTATGGCGGTAAACGCCCGATAACTTTTCATCGTATTCATATTTAGGGATTCCGTAGTGATAGTACAGTCCCGCCTGCGCTCCCCAGCATATATGAAGCGTGCTGTACACATGGGTGCGTGACCACTCCATTATTGAGCAGAGTTCGTCCCAGTAGTCTACCTCCTCAAACATAAGCTTTTCGACAGGGGCGCCCGTGATTATCATTCCGTCAAAGTACAGGTCGCGAAGCTCCGCGAACGTCTTATAAAATTTCGTCAGGTGTTCCTTCGAGGTATTCTTTGAAACGTGCGTTTCAACCTGCATAAGCTCAACATCGACCTGAAGAGGGCTGTTGCCGAGAAGTCTGAGAAGCTGAGTTTCAGTTTCAATCTTTGTCGGCATAAGGTTAAGTATAACAATTCTGATAGGTCTTATATTTTGAGAAACCGCTCTGTCGTTTGACATAACAAATATATTTTCCGATACGAGCTGCTCAAACGCGGGAAGTCCGCTCTGTATTTTAATAGGCATTAGATATCACCAAGGTTCATTTTACCGGCTTTTGTTGTAAGCACTTGATACTCAAAGGGCCGCTTCGGATATTTTATCACCGGGAAATAATATTGTCAACAGAAAAATCATATACGACAAGCGGGCAAACAGTCAGTGGTTTGTCTTTGCTATTATTTCAATCTGGCGTCTTATCTCCAGGAAAGCGTCTGTTACCTCAGGATCAAACTTCTTGCCCCTGAACTCCTTTATGAGGTCAAAGGCGTCCTCATAGCTCATAGCTTCTTTATAGCAGCGTTTAGTGACTAATGCGTCAAAAAAGTCGGCAATAGACATTATTCTCGCCTCAAGCGGTATATTCGTCCCCGCCAGACCATATGGATAACCCGTGCCGTCCCAGCATTCATGGTGGCAGGAGGCGACATTTTTGGCGACGGTGAGAAAGGTTCCGTCCTCGATGTCGCTCATGGACTTTTCAAGAAGCCGTTTGCCGTTTATAGTGTGTTTTTTTATAATTTCAAACTCCTCGTCCGTGAGCCGTCCCGGCTTCTTTAGTATCGAGTCGGGGATCGTTATCTTCCCTATATCGTGAAGCGGCGCGGATAATATTATATCATGCGTAAATTGATCGGTTATTATATCCGAAAATTTACCCTTGTGCCTGAGCTGGTATACTATAGCCTCGACATATTGGCTGGTCCGCTTGACGTGCTGACCCGTGCTGCCGTCACGCGCCTCGATTATATCGGCAAAGCTGATTATAATTTTATTTTGCAGGTTGCCTATCTCGTTCTCCTTCTGATCGACCCTTGTTTTCAGCTTCATTCTGAGCTCATCCATTGAGTGAAAAATCTTGTAAACAAACAACGCCATTATGACAAAACTCGCGAGGCTGTTCACTATCAGCAAAGAATCCGCAAATTTTTCATTAAGAAGATGAATAGGCGTATAGTCCCGAAGCAATATAGTAAAAAACAGAAATGTAAAACACGCCAGTATCACTACAATGTTTCTGATAAACTTCTCCGCAATGTTTGTATAGCGGATAAACATAATGATAATTATTATCGGGAACAAAAGATACTCAAAGCCCGTGTCCTTGCCGAACATCAGCAGGCACAGTATCTGGTGCATGAATGTTTCAACAACATAATAAATAACACACAGGATCCATGAACCCTTTTTATACTTTATCAATATAACGCCCGCGGTATATAAAATAAGATCGACTATCTCAAAAACAGAAACGTCGAAAAGCTCAGAGGCTGTGAAGCCTATAAGAAATATAGCGTGCAGAAGCACTTCAACAAAAAAAAGCACGTTGACAGATACAGTTATTGAAGTGTAAGCCTCAAAATCCTTGTCATCCGCATATTTGGGGGTGCTGGTAAAAAAGTTCTTTATTTTACTGATAAACATATCTAAGTAATAATGTATCCTATGTAAGGAAACTTTCCTTTCTGAAATAGGCAAAAATGATGTTCTGTCGATTCTGATTATACCATTATTGTTCTATTATTGCAATAATTTTTGGTAATAAATATAAAAAATTCCCGCATCCCACCCAAGCTTCATACAATTTTGCTAAACTTTTTATCAGGCGCATGAACAAGCATCGGTATTTTGTCGTTTAACAAGCCCGCCGCCGCGATATTCGGCGCGTAGTACGCCGCCTGAGATGTATTCAAGTCTTTTTCTCTATATTGTATCTTGACATTTTACTGTAATATGATATTATATTTTAGAAAAGAAAACCATATTTACTTCTGTAATTTATTTATATTAAACCCCGTAATTTGTTAAAACGGAGGCCTTTTTCTTGAGTAAACACAAAATATCATGGAAAACAGTGTTTAACGCTGTTGTTTTCTGCTTTTGCATCGGGATGATGTCTTATTTTTGTTTCTCGCCCGATGGTCTTATAGCTCTCCTTAATTCAGCTAAGAAAATAGACGTTATGTGGCTCATACTGGCTATCGCCGTTCATCTGCTGAATATATTCGTTGACGCGGTTTTGGTTCACCGTTTTCTCAAGGCGTCCTCGCCCGAAATACATCTCAGGCACAGCATCAAGGCGGCAATGACGGGGCAGTTTTTCTGTGCCGTTACTCCCGGAGCGTCGGGGGGACAGCCTATGCAGATCCTTACTCTGAACAGCTACGGCATAGACCCCGGAAAGGCGACATCCGCCCTTGTACAGAAATTTCTCGTATGGCAGTTCACACTGACGGGTTACAGCATTGCCGTTATAATCCTGCGCTTCGGCTTTTTCGCGCAAAGATTGAGCCCCGTTCTCTGGATTGCCTCTATTATCGGGTTTGCAGCGCAGGTTGTCGTTATTTTTTTGCTTCTGCTTGTATCTTTCTCGCTCAAGCTGACGTCAAGACTGCTCAGGTGGGTATGTAAGGTCGGCAATAAAATCAGGCTTATAAAGGACCCCAATAAAACATTCAGAGCCATAAAAAAGCAGCTTGTTTATTTTCACAAAAGCAATAAGGAGCTTTTCAAAAGAAAGGGCTTTCTTATCGTCAACTATCTGCTGACGATAGTTCAGATGACAGCGATTTACGCGGTGCCGTACTTCGTGTATCGCGCGCTGAGTCCCGACAGCGCGCAGATTTCCGCCGGCATTGTCGATATAATATGCGCTCAGGCCTTCGTAAATATGGTGTCAAGCCTTGTTCCCCTCCCCGGCGCGTCAGGCGCGGCGGAGCTGAGCTTCGCGGGATTCTTCGGGGGGATATTCGACAGGGAAACCATGAATTCGGCAATCTTTATTTGGCGAACAATAACATATTATGGAACAATTATTATATCCGCGCCTTTCTCAGGGCTTAAAAAGGTCAAGAAAAACAGCGGCTCCGACAGCAACATTATAGAATCCACGGTCGAGCAACTCACGGAAGCCGAGCTAAACGCGGGCGAGCAGGATATACAAAACGGTGATTAAATATGTCTGACCCATGTGTTAGCATAATCATTCCAATATACAATGCAGCAAAAAGCCGATGCTGATACTTTCATGTTATGAGGATATTTTATTCAGTACAACTGCTTTTAATAAAATAAACAAACTTGTTTCAGTCGGTCTTAACGGCTGTTATTATTCGAGAAAGACTATGACATTACTTGAGCAGTATATGGACGATAAACGTATCAATGATTATATCTATACTGCTGAACTGCCGAATTTCTAAGAAAATTCCTCGAGTAAAACTCTATTTACGAAAAATACAGAAAAAGCTTTCAAGTATATGCAAGAAATGTATATTAATCTTTTATAATTCTTAATATACAGACTACTCATTACTCAAAGAAAAAGAGCTGCTTTAAAAGGACACTTCGGGACATAAAAACCGTATCTTACTATCGAGGAAAGAAATTCACCAAAGCATAACCAAGCGCAAATTGAAAGGAGCGTTATTTTGGAAAACATCTCCGCACCGAAAATAAGCATAATTATTCCCGTATTTAATGTCGAACCCTATATACGAAGGTGCCTTGACTCAATCAAGTCACAAACCTTTACGGATTTTGAAGTCATTATCGTTGACGACTCTTCGCCCGACGGAAGCATAAAAATCGCTGAGGAATTTGTCAAAAGCGACCCGAGGTTTAAGATAATCGCCAATCGGCACAATGGTGTAGGCGAGGCGAGAAACACGGGACTTCAGCACGCCGCGGGAGAATATGTCGCCTTTATAGACAGTGACGACTTCATCGCTCCGACATATCTTGAGAAGCTTTACAACGCCTGTGAAATAAACGGCGCCGATATTTCCTATTGTGCCTTTACATATTACTTTCACAGAAACGGCTTCAAGAAAAAGCAGTTGTTTATTGTTAAGGATCAGGTCATGGAGCGTGACGAGGCTGTTGCCCGTATAATAAGCGACCACGGATTCCACAGCTACCCATGGAGCAAGCTGTATAAGCGCAGCATTTTTATTGACAACGGAATAGAGTATCCGACTATGTATTTTGAAGATATTGCGACAAGCCCGAAAGCCTTTTTTTATACAAACCGGCTGGCTGTAACGAGTGATTGCCTTTATTACTATGTCAAGCGTCCGGGCAGCATACTCAGCACAATGGACATCAAAAAGATAAACGACCTTTTGCTGTCAGTAATGATAATAAGTAATTTTTTGAGAAAGAACGGCGAATATGAGAAGTTTGAAAAGCCTCTGATATATATTCTCCACAAGTTCGGCATAGTCAACATTTATTCAATAATACGACAGCACGTTTTAGCGCTGTCATTTAAGGGCATGGCCGCAAATCTCAAAACAAACAGGAATATCGTCCGATATATAGAGTCCTGCGCGTGGGACGTCACCGATGAGCCCCTCACACTCCCCTATATGATACAACCCCCGAAAAGCCGCTCAAAAAAAAATTAAAATCATATATAGAAATAACCGCCGATTTATAATAAATCGGCGGTTTTTTGTCAAGTCATATTTTGTTTTATCTCAAACAGAGTTAAAAATTTTATCCGTAATGTTTAGGTTCCTGTCCCGTAGGTGAAACGTCCTTAGGTCCGTTTTCTATATCGTCGGGTATGGCGAGCTGATACGCTGATTCGCCATGATAATCATATGTCGAACGCCATACTCTCTCCCTTTTTATTTCCTTGCCGTCCTTAAAGTAAACACGCGCGCTGTATGTGCTGTACTTGCCGCCGGAATTTTCAACACACCATGCTATAGGAACGATCTCGTCATAAGAGGTCGGCTTCTCTCCGTAAATCTCAACCATAAGCTCGGGATAGCCGTCGCCGTTATTATCATACATATATGTCGCCATATAAAGCGGGTACTTTGAGGTGTTCTTCATCTTGAGGTCGATATTGCCGTAGTCTATAGTCGCGTCAAGACCTACGGGAACGTATGTCGAGGCATATTGGTGCGGCAGACGCTCTATTATCTCCATATTCGCGCGCAGACCCGCGTTATAAATCGTCGTCGCAGCCTGACATATACCGCCGCCGTACTGCGGCTCATATCCGCCGTTGACGATAGCGGAGGACATGACATAGCCTTTCTCGGGCGTAGTGGAATCGCCTGTTGATTCATTAAACGACCATGTTTCACCCGGATTGATTATCGAGCCGTTTATAGCCTTCATAGCAATCTCCATATTGTGGTTGGACGCCCAAACATTTGTTGAGGTCGTTTCAAACGAGGTGATAAGCTCCGTTTTCTTCTTTATTGTTTTGAGGTCGACGGTAAACGGAGCATCGGTCAGCTTAACGGTGACCGCACCGGTCTTATTTCTTGATGAGATGATATTCGAAAGCTGAATCTTAGCATCATCGGTATCAAGCTGTTTACCGATCGTGCCGTCCTCAAAGGTAAATTTGTTTTCGGCCGTCGGGTCAAACTTCTTGACATGGGCGTCAATCGCTTTAATATTGACCTTGTCTGCGATTTTGTCGGTGACATAGTCTACCGCGTTATCCTTGAGCGTCGCTGTAAGCGGAAAATCAATGATTCCTGTAGAATTATCCTTATTATAATCGACGGACAGTTCATCCAGTTCTCCTCTGCTGTAGTGATACGCTTCAAGCAAAACATCGGGAGTATCGTAATCAAATATAAAGTCGTCCTCCGTAAGCGTAAATGACTTTTCGCCGTTTTTAACCGTAATATTGATTTTATCCCTTACGGATTTCTGAGCCTTGTCCAGCGCCGCGTATGCCTTGCTGAGCGTCATGCCTGAAACATCGACGCCCTGTATCGTAACATTTTTGCCGAAAGCTATTGAATCGGTATTGACATTTTTAAGCTGCATTTTTGTTGCGGACAACTCACTGTCCGCGGAAGCGGCCGCCGGAAGCTCACTGCCTCCGTTCCCGCCGCCGAAAAGCACAAACGAGCCGACAACCACGCCCGCCACGGCAACAGCGGACAACGCCGATATAGATATTATTTTCAGTTTTGACTTTTTCTTTCTTTTTTCGGGAACAACAGTTCTGTAGCTTGCGCGTTTATAGCTGCCTCTCTGCGCGGAAGTCACTCCCGCCTGTCCCGATCTTGAGCCACCGGCAAAAACAGGCGCACTGCTGTTTTTTGAAGTCACTGACGGTGCTGAAGCGAAAACCACCTCGCTCTTAGAACTGTCTGAACCTTGTGCAGTAACCTTATCCAAATCGCTCATCGTGTATACCTCCCTGTATATCTGTAACTTAATAATAACGCTTTTTTTCAAAATTGTAAAGTAACACTTTTTTTATAAAGCGGAAATTTTTTTATGAATTTCAGGCGGTATTTTTTATATTTTTTGTATAATTATTCCACCTTATCAGCGCGATATAAATTTTTGATAAATTTAACTTTTACAGGCGATTAAAATTGTATTTAATCGCAGTGAATCTCAAATTTCGGGCGGCGCTGTATAAAAATTTTTCAAATAATAAACAGTATTTTTTCTGAGAAATTTATGTTAAAATAGTAAGTGTAATTATATGAAGCTTATCATTCCCCGCCATTAACGGGGGATAGCTGTAATGAGGTGTTTCATCGGAAATGTACGATAACAGTGAAAAAACTCAGCGCGCTGTGCTGATAAGCATAGACACAGGCGAATATGATGCGGAGTCATCACTCGAGGAGCTTCGCGAACTTATGAGAAGCGCGGGCGGCGAGGTCGCGGCGACCGTTACGCAAAAGCGCGACAAGCCCGACAGCGCGACATGTATCGGCTCGGGCAGGCTTCTTGAAATAAAGGACTTCGCGCAGCAAAATGATGTTGATCTGCTTGTTTTCGACTGCGAACTTACGCCTACGCAAATACGAAACCTTGAGGCTGAAACGGATATCCGCACGATAGACAGAACCATGCTCATACTCGATATATTCGCGCTCCGCGCGAGGACTAACGAGGGTAAACTTCAGGTGGAACTCGCGCAGCTCAAATACCTTATGCCGCGCCTTACAGGCAAGGGGCGCGAAATGTCACGTCTTGGGGGCGGCATAGGAACAAGGGGCCCGGGGGAATCAAAGCTTGAAACCGACCGCCGTCACATCAGACGCAGAATAGAAACGCTGAAAGACGAGCTTTCCCGTCTTGCGGACAGGCGCGGTCAGCTCCGCGCGAGGAGAACAAAGGACGGTATTATAACTGCGGCAATAGTCGGCTACACAAACGCGGGCAAGTCAACCCTCATGAACACGCTCACTCAGGCGGGTGTTTTGTCGGAGGACAAGCTCTTCGCTACTCTCGATCCCACCTCGCGCTCGCTCAAACTGCCGAACGGCGCTTCGGTTATGATGATCGATACCGTGGGTCTGGTCAGGCGGCTGCCGCACCACCTCATTGAAGCGTTCAAGTCCACTCTTGAGGAGGCGGCTCTGGCGGATATTATTATAAACGTGTGCGACGCGACAAGCGGAGAATACCGGCTTCACCTCGACGTCACGACGTCGCTGCTGCACGACTTGGGGTGCGGGAACCGTCCTGTTGTCACTGTATTCAATAAGTGCGACCTGCTGTCTGATGATGAGCTTCCCCGTGATTCGGACAGCGTATGTATCAGCGCGAAAACAGGCGAGGGAATAGACCGTCTGCTCGCCGCTGTCGAGGAAAACCTGCCCGTTCAGATAAAACGCTTTGAGCTGCTGCTACCGTTTAATATGGCGGGACTTGCGGCGCAGCTCCGTGAATGGGGCGCTCTGTTAAGCGAAAAATATACAGCCGACGGGATATTGATAACTGCAAATGTCGAAAAGCCCAAGTGGCATATTGTCGAGCCGTATGAAATTCGTCGGAAAAACGTGGATATTTAAGATTTCCCCTGAAAGGGAGCCGCGTTTTGGCTTTGTCTTTTGTAAAAGTATTTACCGGCGGGGCTTTGCCCCGCGACACGTTTTTTGAAAAAGTTCATTAAAAATGTTAATAAAAATGTTTAAATGATTTTATGATTCGCATACAAAGGTTATTCTTTCAAAAATGTAAAAAGCGGAATTTTTCGTTACACTGTTTGGAACAAAACCCTTATATCAACAGTTGACACAAAATCACAATCAGACTATAATAGTTAATTATGTATCTCTTTTGATAAACAATGACAAAATATTTTTAAGGGTGTTATTATGAGGATATTTAATTCAAGAGATAAGAATTGCAAAGCTCCTTTCGGTTCTATCCGTCAGGGCGAAAGCATTCATTTTAAAATTACGCTGCCGCGCGATATGGAATGCTCGAGCGCTATACTCGCCATTAAAGACGACCTTTCCGGCGACGTCGTTTCATACAGTATGTACTGGTGCGGTATGCCCGACGACAGCCATGAAAACTGGGAGATCGATGTAGATAATATTCCTGTCGGGCTTTACTGGTATCATTTCAGCCTTGACACAAATCAAGGCAGAAAATACATCATGCGCGGATGGGGCGGCGAGGGATATTTTTCGCACACGGAACATGACCCGCGCTATCAGCTCTTATGCTACGATAAGGACTTTGAAACGCCGTCATGGATGCCCGGAGGCGTTATGTATCAGATTTTCCCCGACCGCTTCTATTTTTCCGGCAAAAAAAAGGAGGGCATATATCCCGACAAAAAGCTGCATGACGAGTGGTACAAAATTCCCGACTGGAAACCCAACGAAAACGGCATCGTCACAAATTCCGACTTTTTTCAGGGCGATCTCAAGGGCATAACGGAAAAGCTCGACTACCTTGAATCCCTCGGAGTAAACTGTATATATTTAAACCCGATTTTTGAAGCATATTCAAACCACAGATATGACACGGGCGATTATGAAAAAATAGACCCCGTTCTGGGCGATGAGGACGACTTCAGGGAGCTTTGCGCGGAGGCAAAGAAGCGGGGCATACACGTCATAAACGACGGTGTTTTCAGCCACACCGGAAGCGACAGCAAATACTTTAACAGACAAAACCGCTATCCCCAGGACGGCGCGTACAATTCAAAAAACTCCCCCTACTATACATGGTACAAATTTATGGAATGGCCAAACGTCTATCAATCGTGGTGGGGCTTTGATACACTGCCGGAGGTAGAGGAGCTCTCGTTCTCGTTTAACCGCTATATTAACGGCGAGGACGGGATAATACGAAAATGGATGAGGTGCGGTAACTCGGGCTGGCGGCTTGACGTGGCGGACGAACTGCCTGACCCGTTTATCGAGAATATTCGTGAAGCCATCAAGGCGGAAAACCCCGACGCGCTTCTCCTCGGCGAAGTGTGGGAGGACGCCTCTATCAAAGAAAGCTACGGACACCGCCGCCGTTTCCTTCACGGCAAGCAGCTCGACAGCATTATGAACTACCCGTTCCGCGACGCCATTCTCGGATTTCTCGACTGCGGCGACGGGCGCGACATGGTAGAGATAATAATTTGCATACTTGAGAATTACCCCCGCCCCGTTATACGCTGCCTTATGAATCTGCTCGGAACACATGACACAGAGCGTATTATAACTCTCCTCGCCGGTGAAAGACAAAACGGCAGAGGCCGCGAATGGCAGGCAAACACGCGGCTCAGTCCGTCACAGCGCGAATACGGACTAAAAAGAATGAGACTCGCAAGCGGTATACAGTTCACACTCCCCGGTGTGCCGTGTATCTACTACGGCGACGAAGCGGGCGTCGAGGGCTACAAGGACCCCTTCAACAGAGCTCCGTTCCCTTGGGGCAGAGAGGATAAGGATCTGCTCGAATGGTACCGTAAGCTTTCCAAAATGCGCGCCTCCTGCTCGTGTTTAAAGGACGGCGAATTTAAGGATTTCGGCTCTACAGGACGTACGATGGGTTACATACGATATGACGATGTCGATGAACTCATATGTGTCTTTAATGCCGACCAACACGAAATCAGCTTTATCGTTCCGGAGGAATTTGAAAACGGCGAGGCTCTCCTCGGAACTGTTTTAAAAGGCAGAGAACTGCAGATACCGGCAAATTCATGCGCGTTCGTCAAAATACCAACTCCAAAAGCTGTATCTGTACCCGGAACTCAGGAAAATATCCCCGAATCGGCGGACTGATAATAATTAAAACGAAATATTAAAGGCGGAGTCGTACATATTTCCTGTACTACTCCGCCTTATATATTTTTAATAAGCGGCTTGCCCCGCCATATGAGGAAATGACAAGCACAACCTCGGATTTATATAAACCAAAAAAGATGTCAATTTAAAATTTCGCCAAAATTTTTTCCTATGCGGCAAAACAAACGCGAGGAAAAGGGTTTAATACACCTGTTAAAGCTGTAAACCATTAAAGAAG
>CAYLOD010000045.1:0-14914 GCA_964385235.1 uncultured Clostridium sp. | reverse complement strand
AATGCCGCTTTGCACTGGCGAGTAAGGGCGGCAGGACTGCCGGCGAATTTTTTTCGGGACACAGCGAAAAGACAATAGCCACAAAATATCCCAATGTCGCGAGAAATTTTTTTGAAGGCAAGGGCATGGATGTAAGGATAATTAAAATCGAGGGTTCGGTAGAACTTGCGCCGCTCCTCGGTCTTGCGGACGCTATTGTCGATATTGTCGAAACCGGCACTACACTTCGTGAAAACGGGCTTGTTATAATAGAGGACAATATTGCGCCTGTTTCTGCAAGGCTTATCGCAAACGTAGCAAGCCTGAAGCTCAGAAAGAATGAAATAGAAGCCCTCGCACAGAAAATGGAGGAGGAAAGGAGAAAATCTTAATGATAAGAAAGATTACGGCGGACGGCATACAGGAAACGGAGTTTCTCGCAAGGCTGAGAGAGAGAAGTCTGAGCGCGAATAAGGACGTTGCCGAAACCGTCGGAGCTATTATTGATGACGTTATGAGGAACGGTGATGAAGCCGTCCGTGAATATACGATTAAATTTGACGGCAGGGCGCCCGAAAATTTTGAGGTTCCGCGTGAGGAGCTTACCGCAATTACGGCAGAGTGCGACCCCGAGTTTATCGCGACACTTAAAAAAGCCGCGGACAATATACGAAGCTTTCACGAGAAGCAAAAGCAGCAAAGCTGGTTCACAACTAAGGATAACGGCGTTATCATGGGACAGCGTGTGCGGGGCTTAAAGCGTGTCGGACTTTATGTGCCGGGCGGCACGGCGGCATATCCGTCATCCGTCCTTATGAACGCGATACCCGCCAAGATCGCGGGTGTTTCCGAGCTTATAATGGCGACGCCTCCCGGAAAGGACGGCAGACCGAATCCCGATATTATGGCGGCCGCCGCTGTTGCGGGAGTTGACAGAGTGTTTCTCATGGGCGGCGCGCAGGCCGTCGCGGCGCTTGCGTTCGGCACACAGTCCGTTCCCAAGGTTGACAAGATAGTCGGACCCGGAAATATATTTGTCGCAACGGCTAAAAAGCTGCTTTACGGTACCGTCGATATAGATATGATAGCGGGCCCGAGCGAGATCCTTGTTATAGCGGACGAAAGCGCTGATCCGAGATTCCTTGCCGCCGACCTTATGAGTCAGGCTGAGCATGATAAAATGGCGTCGTCGATACTGCTTACAACATCGGAAAGCCTCGCGGACGAAACAATAAAGGAAATTTACAGACAGATTGAAAAGCTTTCGCGCCGTGAGATAATTGAAAAATCACTTGATGACTTCGGCGTGATAATTGTGTGCGGCAGTATCGGCAGAGCCGTCGAGCTTGCTAATGAACTTGCTCCCGAACACCTTGAGGTTTGCTGTGAGAATCCGATGGAGTATATCGGCAGACTTGACAACGCCGGCTCGGTATTCCTAGGCAGCTATTCGCCTGAACCTCTCGGAGATTATTTCGCGGGCCCTAATCACGTCCTGCCCACATCGGGTACGGCGCGCTTCTTCTCTCCGCTCTCGGTAGACGCGTTCATTAAAAAGTCAAGTTTCATCTACTACACGGAGCAAGCCCTCAAAGCGGACAGCGAGGATATTATACGCTTTGCGAACACTGAGGGACTTACGGCGCACGCGAACTCGATAATAGTCAGAAACGAACAATGAACTTAAAGGAATGGTAGAAAATGTCATATATTCTATGTGACAAGGTTCGTTCGCTTGAGCCTTACGAACCTGTCAGCGGAAAGTACGAAATCCGTCTTGATTCAAACGAATCATGCTTTTCACTTTCCGATGAATACAAGGAGGACATAGCGAAAGCTATCGGCGGTATTCAGTTTAATCGTTATCCGGATTCCACCGCCTCGCGGCTTATAAACGCCTTTGCTGACTGTTACGATATATCTCCTGAGCTAGTTACGGCGGGAAACGGCTCCGATGAGCTGATTTCTCTCATAATTTATACAATGATAGATGATAACGGCAAGGTTCTTACCGTAAGCCCGGATTTTTCTATGTACGGCTTTTATGCCTTAACGGGCGGTCATAAGGTCATAACGGTTGAAAAGAACCATGACTTGACGCTTAACGTTGATGAGGTTATAAAAAAAGCAAACGAAGAAAACGCGGCTCTTATAATATTTTCAAATCCTTGCAATCCGACAGGCGCGGGGGCGTCACGGGAGGAAATCAGAAAGCTTATTACAAGCGTCAGCGCCATGGTGGTTCTCGACGAAGCATATATGGACTTTTGGGATCAGTCACTGCTAAGCGAGGCAAGCGAATACGATAACCTTATTATACTGAAAACAGCCTCAAAAGCCGTCGGCTCTGCGGCGATACGCTTGGGCTTCGCGGTGGCGAACAAAACGATAACAAAAGCCCTCAGAAGCGTAAAAGCCCAGTATAATGTAAATTCAATGTCACAAGCCGTCGGTACTGTAATATATAAAAATAAAAAAGTATTGGAAAACTGTAGAAAAAGTCTTATTTTGTTAACAAATTTATTGTATAATGGAATAGCGGCAGTAAAAGAAAAGTATGGCGCCGATCTTACGATATATCCGACCCACGCAAACTTCGTTTATATAAAGACGGATATGGCGAGCGAGATCACAAGCTTTCTCGCCGGTAACAGCATAGCGATTCGATGCTTCAAAGACGGACACATAAGGATCTCAACGGGTACACAGCGGGAGAATGAAATTCTGCTCAACACGCTTGAAAAATTTTTTGAGGCCAGAGTTTAAATTGAACAGTAAAGGAGCGTTCCTGAATATGAGAAGCGCAAGGCTCGAAAGAGCGACAAAGGAAACAAAAGTCTCCGTTTCGATTGATCTCGACGGAGGAAATGTGAGGATAAACACAGGCATTGGCTTTTTTGACCATATGCTGACGGCGTTCGGCGTTCACAGCGGATTTGGTCTTGAGGTTGTAACCAAGGGCGACCTTGAGGTTGACTGCCACCACACTGTCGAGGATACGGCGATAGTCCTCGGAAAGGCATTGGGAGCTGCTCTCGGTGACAAGTCCGGCATAGCCCGCTACGGTTCGTTTTACATACCGATGGACGAGTCGCTCGCTTTCTGCTCTCTTGATATAAGCGGACGTCCGTTTCTCGCTTTTGACGCGGAATTTACCGAGGAGAAAATCGGCGGATATGATTCCTGCATGACGGAGGAGTTTATGCGAGCTCTCGCGTTTAACGCCGGGATAACTCTGCATATTAAATTGCTTTACGGTACAAATTCACACCACGCGACGGAGGGAATATACAAGGCTGTTGCCCATGCGCTTGCCGACGCTGTCAGACAGACGGGGAGGGGCACGCTTTCGACAAAAGGCGTTTTATGACTTGAGCATGGTTTTGACCCGATCCGGCGGAGAAGCCCCGTTTTCCAGGGCGGGGTGGAAATGTCACTTTTGTTTTGTATGCTACGAAACAGATAGATTTTATTGTATTTTAAACCTAATTTTCGCATGGGGCGCTTAGTAAAGCCCGCCAATGCGGATAAATATAGAAAGGACAGACTGTAGATGATCGTTTTACCTGCTATTGATATTAAGGACGGCGCTTGTGTGCGCCTTTTTAAGGGGGATTTTTCAACCGCTTACAAGGTAGCGGAGGATGCTGTCGAAACCGCGAAGAGCTTTGCCGAACAGGGCGCGACATGGATGCATATGGTTGACCTTGACGGCGCAAAGGACGGCGAAAGGAAAAATTCCGACATTATACTTAATGTACGCAAAAATACATCATTAAAAATCGAGGTTGGCGGCGGTATTCGCGATATGGCTTCTGTCGAGTATTATCTGAATAACGGGATCGACAGGGTTATTCTCGGCTCGGCTGCTGTCAAGGATCCCGAATTTGTCAAGACCGCTGTCGATGAGTACGGCGTGAGGATCGCTGTCGGAATTGATGCTATAAACGGCATGGTTTCGGCGGAGGGCTGGACCGATACATCGGAGATCAAGTTCACAGAGCTTGCTAAACGAATGGAGCAGATAGGCATATCGTGCATTATTTTTACGGATATTTCCAAAGACGGTATGCTTTCGGGACCGAACCTGAATCAGCTTGATGAGCTCAAAGCCGCTGTTTCGTGCAAGATTATCGCCTCGGGAGGCGTTTCAAACCTTAAGGATATTATCAACCTTACCGATCTCAACATTTACGGCGCTATCTGCGGGAAGTCCATTTATGCCGGAGCGCTCGACCTCAAGGCGGCGCTGAATGTCGCTCATGCCGCGGAAAACAAGGGAAAGGGAGCAAGATATGAGTATGAGCAATTTTGATTTTATCGACGATTACTTTCAAAAGTCAGAGCTTATTCCCGCGGTAATTCAGGAAAAAGGCACGGGAGAAGTCCTCATGCTCGCGTATATGAACCGGGAGTCCATGCGAAAGACCTTTGAAACGGGTTATACATGGTTTTACAGCCGTTCAAGGCGGGAGCTTT
This sequence comes from uncultured Clostridium sp., assembly GCA_964385235.1. Classification (GTDB taxonomy): domain Bacteria; phylum Bacillota; class Clostridia; order Oscillospirales; family Acutalibacteraceae; genus Pseudoruminococcus. The sequence continues at coordinate 10,456 of CAYLOD010000045.1, read as the reverse complement.
GGAATAAAGGCGCGACGTCGGGACATCTTCAAAGGGTCATCTCGATAAAGGGCGACTGCGATAAGGACACGCTTCTCGTGACTGTCGAGCAGACGGGAGCGGCGTGCCATACAGGCAGTCACAGTTGTTTTTTTAATGATCTGTCGCCATATCTGGAAAAATAAATTTCAGCTTATCGATTGAGAGGTACATAAAATGACAAACGATACTTTAAGCGCTCTTTATAATACGATTATTGACAGAAAGCAAAATCCGCAGGAAGGTTCGTACACCTGCTATCTATTTGACAAGGGCTTGGACAAAATCCTTAAAAAGGTCGGTGAGGAATGCAGCGAAACTATAATAGCCGCGAAAAACGGCAATAATTCCGAAACCGTCCTTGAAATTTCAGACCTTATATATCACCTTTTCGTCATGATGGTTCATGAGGGAATAACCGTTGAGGAGGTTATGGTCGAGCTTGATAAGCGCAGCGGCAAGACGGGCAACCTGAAGCAATTTCATCAGGTGGATAAGAATACATGAGGTTAAACGGAATAAGCCGCATATCGACAAGACGCGATGGCGGCATTTCTTTTTACAGCCGGTTAAAGTTTATCTGTATGCTCTTGCTGAAATGCCGCGCGTGATCAGGTACACAGGTTCAGTAGAAGAATCAGACAGACTGCGCCGCCTTGCCAAAGTAAACACAGCCCGGCGTGTTGAGGCGCCGGTTTAATACTCAGCGGCACATCTTCGGGGAGGAACGGATATGGACATAATCAATGCTTCAATTTATACAATGAATGATGAAAACACCGTTATTCTGAACGGGTATATAAAGACGGAAAACGGAAAAATAACAGAAACAGGCGAGATGAGCGCTTATACCCGGGGCGCGGGTGAAACACTCGATGCGGAGGGCGCGAACGCTTATCCGGGGTTTATAGACGCGCATACGCACCTCGGAATGTTTGAGGACGGACTTTGCTTTGAGGGTGATGACGGCAATGAGTCGACCGATCCCGTCACACCGCAGCTCCGCGCGATCGACGCTGTGAACCCGTTGGACCGCTGCTTTTCCGAAGCGTTCGAGAGCGGCGTTACCACAGTTCTTACAGGACCGGGCAGCGCGAACCCGATCGCGGGTCAGATAGCCGCGATAAAAACCTACGGTAAGCGTATTGACAATATGATAGTTATGGCGCCGGCGGCAATGAAATTTGCGCTCGGCGAGAACCCTAAGAGTGTTTATAATGACAAAAATCAGATGCCTGTAACCAGAATGGCCACGGCGGCGCTTATAAGAGAAGCGCTTCAAAAGGCGAGCCGTTACATTGAGGATAAAGCCAAAGCGAATATGGACGACGAACTCGACCCGCCAGAATATGACGCGAAGTGTGAAGCCCTTATTCCGCTGCTTGAAGGAAAAATACCCGCGCATTTTCACGCGCACAGGGCGGACGATATTTTTACGGCAATCCGTATTGCAAGGGAATTTTCTCTTGACGCTGTAATAGTTCACGCGACGGAGGGTTACCTTATTGCCGATGAGCTCAAAAAGGAAAATGTGCCTGTTTTGGCGGGACCGTATTTGACTGACAGGTGCAAGCCCGAGCTTAAAAATCTCAGCCGTTCGGCGACGGGAATTATGTGCGAGAGCGGAATAGAAACGGCAATAATCACTGATCACCCCGAAACGCCCGTTCAGTTTTTGCCGCTTTCGGCCGCGATAGCGGTACGGGAGGGCATGAACGAAACAGACGCGATTCGTGCCATAACATCAACAGCGGCGAAAATATGCAAAATATATGACAGGGTAGGTTCACTTGAGAAGGGCAAGGATTCGGATATAGTTTTGATCGACGGCAGTCCTCTTGATATTATGAAAAAGCCCAAACGCGTCATATGCGCTTATGATATGTGATAAAGGGCGTATGGCTCGTGTTCCGGACGCGTTGAATGACAAATATAAAAAGCGGCAGGGATTACTCTCTGCCGCTTTAATGATTTTTATTCGGAATATTGTCCGATTAAAGGCATCATATTTGTAGGAATCTGTTCATAAGCTCGCACCCGGGCTCGATAAAAATCCCCGTTTGCGAGGCTGAATCCTCATAAAATACCGGAATACCATTGTCCTTTTCGTTATTGCTCCTGTAGATGAGGAACGGGACGGGATCGGATGAATGTGTTTTGGTTGAGACAGGCGTAGGATGGTCGGGCAAAATCATTATGCTGTAATCATCTCCGCACCCCTTGAGGTAGTCGAGGAGAGGGGAGAGGATACGTCCGTCTATCATCTCAACAGAGCGTTTTTTGTTTTCAATTTCGCCTCTGTGACCGCACTCATCGGGAGCCTCGATATGAATATAAACAAAGTCCTGTCCCTTTTTAAGCTCGTCAATAGCGGCCTGAACCTTTCCCTCGAAGTTTGTGTCAATGTAGGCTGTCGCCCCCTCGACCTGACAGACGTTCATTTCCGCGCACTTGCCGATACCCTTTAGGAGATCAACAGCGGAAATCATAGAGCCTGTCTTGCCGAATTTACCGTAGAAGCTGTCGAGCTTCGGCTTAGTACCCTCGCCCCACAGCCAGATTGAGTTCGCGGGACGTTTGCCTTCGGATATACGCTTTTTGTTTACGGGATGCTCCATGAGCAGCGGATAGCTTTTTTTCATCATGTCATAGAGCTGCGCTGTATATTTGCCCATAGGGACATAATCTTTGATTTTCCGGTCGGAAATATCATGCGGAGGGGTAAGAACGCCGGGGTGCGGTTCACCATTTGCCCAGACAAGACAATGGCGGTAGCTCACGCCCGAGTAGAACCTGAAAGTATCGTTTCCGAGCTTTTCATCTATATATTTGATAAGTTCCTCCGCCTCTGATGTTAAAATATCTCCTGCGCAGTAGTCAACCATGACCTTATCCTCATAATTCGGTTCATCTGAAAGCGTTACGAGGTTGCAGCGGAATGTTACATCATCGGGCTTCAGGTCGATTCCTATGCTTGCCGCCTCAAGCGGTGAGCGCCCTGTGTAATATACGGCAGGGTCATAGCCGAGTACAGAAAGGTTCGCGACATCGCTTCCGGGCTTTAGTCCCTTGCCTATTGTCCTTACCAGACCGACTTCACCCTTTGACGCGAGATAGTTCATATTTGGCTTATCAGCTGCCTGCATTGGCGTCATATTGTTAAGCTCGGATACGGGTTTATCCGCCATACCGTCACAAAGAATAACAGCGTATTTCATTATAAATCCTCCATTTTCGCTTGATAACAATATTATATTACGCTTGCGCAAAATTGGCAAGATATAAATAATTTCAAAAAGTGTATGTTTTTAAAGCTGAGTTTTTTGCATTCAAGAGAAGTATCTCTTGTTTAACCTGATTCGGCAAGTAGCCCCGACTATTTTGCGGGAGAAAAATGTCGCAGTATACATAAAAAATAAATTTTTACAAAAACACTTCCATTTTTTTGTTTATTGTGATATTATATATATGTTAAATATCCTTAGTAAATCAACTGTATAAGTATCGCGTATTGTTTTTTACTTATTTAAGAAGTGATTTTCGCTGAGGATTATTAAAGGAGGCAGAAATATGAATATTAACATCGTTGGAAGAAAGGTTACACTGAGAGATAACTTTAAAGAGCGCGTTAACAAGAAGCTCAGAAAATTTGAGCGTATTTTCGGTGACGACGCAAATGCGATTGTTACCGTAACTGTAGAGAAAAACCGTCAGGTGGTCGAGGTCACAATAAGAGCTAACGGAATGCTATATAGAGCGGAGAGCAGCGCCGGTGAGATGAACGACGCGCTCGACAGTGTTGTCGATATTCTCGGCGGACAGATAAGAAAGAACAAAACGAGGCTCAGCAAACGTCTGCGCTCTGATTCATTGGATCAGTATTTTGCCTCCGAGGACGACAGCGAGGCGGAGATTTCAGAAGATGAGTACAAAGTAGTAAGGACTAAGCGTTTTCCCGTTAAGCCGCAGACGGTTGATGAGGCTATCCTCGAGATGAACCTTATAGGGCATCAATTCTATATGTTCAGAAACGGTGACACAAACGAGATAAATGTTGTCTACAGGAGAAATGACGGAACGTACGGACTGTTGGAGCCGGACGCTGAATAAAACTGAATCACCTTTTAAAGGAGTCGGGAATTGTTTCCGGCTCCTTTTTATTGCCTGTAAGACGTTTTTACGGGTTTAGAGAACCGCGAATTTTTGTCGCGTATGCTTAATCAAAGGGTGAATAGATAAGCATTCAGAGCATATAAATTTATAGGTGATAGCTTTGAAAAGATTTTTTTCCATTTTGCTTATGGCGCTTACTGCGGGACTTATAGTATTTGTATGTTTGACAGGGGGCAGGGAAAAGGACTATATAAGATATGTTGAGTTTAATGTTACTTATCCCGCGCTGGAAAGCGCGCTGAAGATTGATATAGATTCTCAGAGCGAGAAGGTCAAAATAAACTGGGTCGATCTGTTGTCATATCTTGGCGCGAAATACGGCGGCGATTTTAAGCGATATAAAGAAAGCGACCTTAATTCAGTTGCGGAGAAGCTGAAAAACGGTGAGAAGCTTTCGGATTTGACAAAAGATATGGAGTATTATGATTATTACAGAGAGGCTTATGGCGCGGTCCTTGACGGCTTTGTCGGAGAATATACAGAAAAAAAGAAGGATAAGGACGGTAATATTACCGAGGAGAAGAAATACGGTTTAAAGGTTTATTCGCCTATCGCGGCGACGTTTCCGTATTCGCACTATGACGACTTCGGCGCGTCGCGAACATACGGCTATAAAAGAAATCACTTGGGTCATGATATGATGGCTGCTGTTGGCACGCCTGTGATCGCTGTCGAGTCGGGAACGGTTGAGGTTATGGGCTGGAATCAGTACGGAGGCTGGAGGATAGGAATACGGAGCGCCGACAAAAAGAGATATTATTACTACGCTCATCTGCGCCGGAACCGGCCGTACCACTGTGACCTTTATGAGGGTAAAACCGTTAACGCGGGCGATGTTATAGGGTATGTCGGACGAACAGGGTATAGCACAACGGAAAATACCAATAATATAGACACGAGCCATCTCCATTTCGGTCTTGAGCTTATATTTGATGAAAGTCAAAAGGAATGTGACAATGAAATCTGGATAAATCTATACCCTATATCACAGCTTCTTGAAAAGCATAAATCGGAGGTCTACCGTGTCGCCGAAACGAAGGAGTTTTACAGCCTGTCACAGAATGCAGAGTCGGAAAGCTCAGGTAAGCGGTCCGGCGTTTAGCCGTTATCAGGCTTCAGGCTTCGGGCTGATTATCAAAATAATTAAGTGACACACGGTGAAATTTCTAAAATACAGGTTGAAAATCAATTATAGTTTTGATATAATTGTGGTTGTGGCAAGGTCTAACGGGAGGTAAATGCCAATGAACAGGTCTTTTAAAAACAGGGTGTCAAAGCATTTTGCTGAAAAAACGAAGGTAAATTCAAAAAGTCGCTCAAAATCCGTTTCAAAAGCAAAGCATCCGGTACTATCAGTTGCCGCCGCGGCAACAGCTCTTGCGGCGGGAGTAATGATTCCATTTGCGATAAACAACGGTACGGATATTTCCGATGAGAAACAGAGAGAGCTTCTCGATGAGATTTCTTATATTGACGCCCGTATTACCGATGCTCAGAACCTTGCGGCGGCGGTCACGGCGAGCAAGGCTGTGAGCGGGGGAATAGATATTCCGAGGATAGCGTACTCACTCAGGGCTGATGGCAAAACAGTCGCTGTGCTCGATTCCAAGGATAAGATAGAAAGCGTCCTGTCTGAAATGAAAAAAAACGCGGTTAAAAACCATGAAGGAGCAAAGGCTGAATTTGTGGAAAAGCTTGAAATCTTAGAGGGCGTCCACACTCAGGATGAGATCATGACCGTGGATGAATTTAAGGAATGTCTTGCCGCTGAATCAAAGGTTACAGAGACATATACCGTAAAAAGCAGGGATACAAGGCAGTCTATTTCCCAATATTACGGAATAAGTGTTGAAGACCTTGAAAAGCTGAATCCGAATATCAAGGGCAGCAAATTGGAGAATGGCGATAAACTGAACGTCGTTTACCGTAAAAATCCTGTCAATATCAAGATGACGGTTACGGAAACAAGGACAGATGAAATAAAATTCAGCAAAAAAACCGTTAAAGATCCCGTGCTCAGTACATTATATAAAAAGGTGACAACCGTTGGTGAAAACGGTGAAAAGGAGATTACCGCTGATATAACATATATTGACGGCAGGAAAGTATCTGAGGAGATCCTCAGCGAAAATATAATTAAGTATGCTGTTGACGAGATAACGACGGTCGGAACAAACGATGGTCCGGGAGCCTCACTCGGCAGATTCTCATGGCCGCTGCCGGGATTCAGTACGCTGACAAGTGAGTTCGGTCCGCGTTGGGGGAGAAACCACAACGGGATAGATATATCCGGCAGCGGAGTATACGGAGCGGATATAGTTGCCGCTGACGGCGGAGAGATTATTCTCGCGCAGGAGGACGGTTCGGGATATGGCAAGCATATAATAATTGATCACGGAAACGGCTATCAGACACAATATGCTCATTGCAGTGAGCTTTATGTGTCGGCAGGCGACATGGTTGACGCGGGTCAGGCTATAGCCGCTGTAGGTTCCACAGGCGATTCAACAGGACCTCACCTTCACTTTGAAATAATTAAGGACGATACTCAGATAGATCCCCTGCCGTATTTGGAGTAATACAAGATCAGTGACAAGGCTAAGGCTTTCATAGATTAAGCCGCCTTCAACATAATTCGGCAAGAAGTTCCCCACGTCCGCTGCGGTGAGTGAGTATTTCACAAATTCCATAAATTACTGAAAGCATTCCGCTGTTTTATAAAACAACGGAATGTTTTTTTAAAATACAGCGTCGGATAATTTTGAATTAACCCGCTAATCTTTGCTAATACTAAGTGAAGCAGGGAAAGCGGGGTAATAAAATGCAGTTTTCAAAGGTTGAAATTTGTGGAGTAAATACTTCAAAGTTAAAGGTTCTCAGTGAGAGTGAGAAAAGAGAGCTGCTCAGGATAATGCACGAGGGTACTCCCGAAGAGAGAAAGCAGGCGAGGGAGGACATGATAAACGGCAATCTCCGCCTTGTTTTGAGCGTTATAAAAAGGTTCGCGAACAGGGGTGAAAATCCCGATGACCTCTTTCAGGTCGGCTGTATAGGGCTTATAAAGGCAATAGATAATTTCGACTGCACACTCGATGTGAAATTCTCGACTTACGGAGTACCTATGATAATAGGCGAGGTTCGCAGGTTCCTTCGTGATAACAACGCTATAAGGGTAAGCCGCTCTATGCGTGACACAGCTTACCGCGCTATGCAGGCGCGCGAGAGAATCACAGCGGAGAAAAATCAGGAGCCGTCTGTGGAGGAGATAGCCAAGGAACTGGGAGTAAAAAAGGAAGACGTTGTTTTGGCTCTCGAGGCGATAATAGAGCCTGTATCTCTGTACGAGCCTGTATTTTCCGACGGAACCGACACTATATATGTCATGGATCAGGTAGGGGACGCGAACGACGATATGAACTGGCTCAACGAGATCGCGCTTAAGGAGGCGATACGCTCGCTTGAGCCACGGGAGAAGAAGATACTGTCGCTGCGTTTTTTTGCCGGCAAGACACAGACAGAGGTCGCGAAGGAAATCGGCATTAGTCAGGCGCAAGTATCAAGACTTGAAAAGGGCGCTCTCGAAAAAATAAAAAAGGAAATATAGAAAGTGAATGATACCGCTGCCGCAAAAAAGGTGTTGTAAAATGTCATAATTGGTGGTATAATCAATAACGAATTTGAAAAATTTATCGGGGGCTTTGTAAATATGGATCATAATGTCACTGTAGCGATGACTTCAAGCAGCTTCAACCCCTCATCATTGACTGTGGTTATTCCACTTTTTGAACGTACGTTTACTAAAAAATTAAACGTAACTCTTGATTCTATTTTAGCTCAGGTAGATATAGAGCAAAATCAAATTAAAGTTATAGTTGTCAACGGTATAAATTCAAAGTCCTGCCGTAAGACATATGAAAAATATAAGGAAATCTTTGGCGATATACTCAGCATGATAAACGTTCCCGCCGATAATCTCGCAAAGGCGGTCAACGCGGCGGTTGAGCTTGTCGAAACTGATATTCTCACCATTATAAACTGCGGGGACTATGTGAGTGATAACTTTGCTTCAGCGGGGCTCGCCCGTTTCAGAAAGACGCCCGGCGCTGACGTTGTTTCCTGCAAGGCGTTTTGCATCAACAAGGCTATAACCGACAATCAGATTCCATATTTCTTTAATTTATCTAAATACAATAAGCCTGTCATAATAGACCTCAAGAGAACGCCTCAGTTCTTTCATGATTCGATCTATGCCTGCTTTATAAAAACAAGCACAGCTAAGGAACTCAAGCTCAATGAGGAACTGCCGTTTGACGCGGGCAACGACTATATAATAAGATTACAGGCAAGGAAAATGGCTATATCTACTGCCGCGGACTGCTCGTACAGCTTTCGTATGCCGCAGGAGGATCAGTTTATGTACTATCTTCCCGCGCATTTTAAGGAGTGGTACACAGAGGAAACCTCAGGTTTTCTGATCCCTCTGCTTAGTGAGTTAAAGGACAAGAACGGACGCACTCCCGACTTTGTGCAGGTCGCGGCGATGTTCCATATATCGGTACGTTTTCTCGCTAACCTCGATAACAGAAACAAACGGACGATGGACAATGAGGAGCTTGAGGACTTTATAAAGCAGGTTAGGAATATCCTGTCGCTTATTGACGACGGCGTTATACTTAACAGGAACAAGTACAAGATCCTCAAGTACAGCCCTGAGGCGGCGTTAATGTTCGAGAGGATAAAGAACGGCGGAGATATAGACCTCTCATATACTTACTTTAAAAGAAATGTCAGAGTAACCTTTAACAATGTCGAACTGCTTGCGGTAAGCACATTGAGGATAGGCATACATGTCATGGAGTATCATAACGGAAAGCTGTGTATCGACGGCTCATTCAGAGGAATACTTCCGTTTGAGGATTACAGGCTTTTTGCCTGCTTCAACGGTGTTGAACACGAGCTTGAGAATAACGACAGATATTCCCTGACAAAATATTTCGGAATAAGCGCGTATAAAAAGTTCACGTTCCACCTTGATCTCGGCCTCGAAAGGGAGAGGCAAAGCCAGAGACTGTTCTTCTTTGCCATAGTAAACGGCGAAAGAGTAAACCTCGGAATTTCGTTTCTGCATCACTGGGCAAAGCTTACCACATCACCGAAGGGCGCATACTGGCGTTTCAATGAATACACAGCCGTATATGACAGCAACACCATACTTATAACCAAGGCGAGCGCGTGGGATACCTTTAAACGTGAGATCCGTTTTCTCAGGAATACATTCCCGCAGAGCAAGAGAATGTTTTTGAGGAGGATAGAGTATTGGCTCACGCGCCCGTATTTCAGAAACAAGAAAATATGGTTAATGTACGACAAGCTGTATAAGGGCGGAGATTCGAGCGAATATCTGTACCGCTTCTGTAAAGGGACTAAGGACGGGATTACGAGGTATTATATAATCGACGGCAATACCCCGGATTATAAAAAACTGAAAAAGGACGGTATGAAGCCCGTCAAAAACCGCTCGCTTAAGCACCGCATGGCTTTCCTCAATTCCGACGTAATATTGATAACAAACAGCAATACGTTTCCGTTCAACGGCTACTCTATGGAGTATTCGAGATTTATACGGGGGCTTTGCAACTTCTCGACCATGTGCCTGCAGCACGGTCTTACGGTACAGAAATGCGCTATGGCTCAGCAGAGAATAGTGGATAACACAAAGCGCTACTTTATAGCTTCCAAGTATGAATACGACAACCTTATGCACCATGCCTACGGCTACAGGGGCTTTGATTATGTCCGTCTGACGGGTATAGGCAGATATGACGGACTTGTTTCGGACGAACGGAAACAAATACTGATTTCACCGACATGGAGAATGTACAACGCTATGCCCGTTACCACCAGCGAGGGCGAGCAGCGCGCATATAATCCGGACTTTAAGAATACTGTATATTACAGAATCTATAACGACCTTATCAACAACGAACAGCTCATATCTGCCGCCAAGGAGTGCGGTTATAAGATAAAATATCTTCTTCATCCCATAGTCAGCGCGCAGGCTGAGGACTATACCCCGAACAGTGAGGTAGAGGTCATTCCATCAGTAGGTGATTTGAGCTATGAAAAAATACTTACGGAATCAAGTCTTATGGTGACAGACTATTCGGGAGTTCAGTTCGACTTTGCATATATGAAGAAGCCTCTTGTGTATTTTCATCCGACAGAGCTTCCCGCTCATTATGAGCAGGGCTGTTTTTTCTATGAT
>CAYLOD010000044.1:12643-14998 GCA_964385235.1 uncultured Clostridium sp. | reverse complement strand
ACGGAGCCCAACGGGACGGAGCCCAACGGGACGGAGCCCGGCGGGACGGAGCCCGATGGGATAAACTCCTTACTAAATTCCGTCTGTAATTTTCCTTAAATAACGCGCAATACGATTGCTACCATAGATAACATATATTCAGGTCAGAAACAATCAACTTTACGAATATTTTACTTTTTATTGGTATAACAAATCAAAAGCTGACGCCAAAGTAAAAAGCTTTTGTTATTTGAAATCCTTGCCATAAACTTGATATTGTTTTATAATGGTATAAGTGTGAAAAGTGAAAAAGATCTGAAAGGACGGATTACAGATATTATGGACAGAAAGGCTCTTGATTTTTTTGAATCACTTCGCGGCAAAACCGTCGCGCTGTGCGGAATCGGCGGGAGCAACCTGCCGCTTATAAAGATGTTCGCGAAATACGGCGCACGAGTGCTCGCCTGTGATAAAAGGGAAAGGGACGCTCTCGGTGAAAACGCCGATAAGGCTGAGGAATACGGCGCACAGCTCCGTCTCGGTGAAGGCTATCTCACGGATCTAAATGCCGACATTATATTCAGAACTCCGGGCATGAGATATTATATGGACGAGCTTGTAAGGGCGAGGGAAAACGGTGTTGCAGTCACAAGCGAAATGGAGGTGTTTTTCGACATTTGCCCGTGCAGACTTATAGCCGTAACGGGCAGCGACGGAAAAACAACTACAACAACCATTATATCGGAGCTCCTCAAGGCGAGCGGCAAAAGAGTACACCTTGGCGGAAATATAGGACATCCGCTTCTGCCCGATATTGACGAGATCTCGCCCGATGATTATGCCGTTGTGGAGCTTTCAAGCTTTCAGCTTATTTCCATGAGGAAAAGCCCCGATATCGCCGTCGTTACAAACATCGCACCGAACCATCTCGATATACATAAGGATATGCAAGAATATATCGACGCGAAAAAAAATATCGTTCTGCATCAGAACGCATTTTCGAGGGCTGTACTGAACCTCGACAACGAGCTTTCGGACAGTTTCTCGGAATATGTCAGGGGTACACTGTATAAATTCTCACGGAAAAAAGCCGTCAGAAACGGAGCTTATATGAACAGCGGCGGCGAAATAGTCATGAGTATAAACGGCTCGGAAACGTATATAATGAAATCATCGGATATAAAGATTCCCGGGTTGCACAATATAGAGAACTACCTCGCGGCAATAAGCGCCGTTTGGGGCTTGGTTGACGCGGAAACTATCCGTCAGGTAGCGGCGGGTTTCGCGGGCGTAGAGCATCGCGCGGAACTTGTCAGAGAACTTGACGGCGTCCGCTGGTATAACGACGCCATCGGCACAAGTCCTACAAGAACTGTCAAGGGAACACTCTCTCTGTATGATCGCAAGATAATACTTATTGCGGGCGGCTATGATAAGAAGATACCTTATGACGAAATGGGCGAGTTAGTGCCGAAAAAGGTCAAGCTGCTTATCCTTATGGGCGCGACAGCCGACAAGATAGAGGCGGCGACCAGAAAATCATCATCATACAGCGAGGGAAATCCCGAAATAGTCAGGGCCTCAAGCATGGAGGAGGCGGTTAAAATCGCGCGCGAAAAAGCCGTAAGCGGAGATATAGTATCAATGTCGCCCGCAAGCGCAAGCTTCGATATGTATAAAAATTTCGCGGAAAAGGGTCTGCACTATAAAAAATTAGTTATGAACCTATAACCGCGGCGGAATACCTCCGCAGGAAAGACGCGGCGGGGTGCCCCCGCAGGCAAGACGCGAAGTCGTTTTTCGCCGTGCGGCGAAAAACTTCGACCCCGACAGGGGTTATCTGTGTGCCGCGCAGGAAGTTTTTATTTAATTAGCACATAGTAATTCATTGGTAACTACTTCCCTTCGTGGCAATAAGTTTCCCTTATCAGTGTCGAGCGAGGCTTGCCGAGCGATTACGCGTCTTGCCAGCGGAGGCACTCCGCGGTTAATAAGACTAAAGAAGCATACCCTTGAGAGAAGACAATTCAAAGTTTTTGCCAAGCTTTTTTCAAAAAGCGGGAGGAGGATTTATGGATAAATTGAAGGAGATACTTTTTGAGCTGCTCAGAGCGGACGGTGTTTCGGGGGACGAAGACGATGCCTGCGACGCCGCCGAAAAGCTGCTCGGTGAATACGGAGAAACAGCGCGCACCGAAAACGGAAGTGTAATACTTACTATGGGCGATAAAACAAGCGATAAGCATATAATGCTCGACGCTCATATCGACAGAATAGGACTTGTCGCGACATATATTGACGACAGAGGCTTCATAAAGGCGGCTCCTTGCGGCGGCGTCGATATGAGAACTCTCCCGTCAAGCGCCGTAACGGTTC
>CAYLOD010000044.1:0-12633 GCA_964385235.1 uncultured Clostridium sp. | reverse complement strand
CTCGGCAGGGAAAAAATCACAGGCGTTATCTGCACTTTTCCGCCGCACCTTATAAAGGAAAACGACGACGCTCTGTCAAAGGATAAAATATGGATAGATACGGGACTTCCCGTTGAAAAAGTGCGACGCCTTGTCGAACCCGGCGACAGAATAATACTGAAAAGCGAACCGCGCGAACTGCTCAATAACAGAATAGCGGCGGCGGCTCTTGATAACCGCGCGGGCTGTGCCGCTCTCGTGGAAACCGCGCGGCTTCTGAAGAATAAAAAGATTCCGTGCAGACTTTCAATAGTCCTCAGCTCACAGGAGGAAACAGGCGAACTGGGCGCGAAAACAGCGGCGTTCTCTCTCGCTCCGACAGAAGCGGTCGCGGTCGACGTGGGCTTCGCAAAACAGTCGGGCGTTCCCGACGAGATGAGCGGCAGCTTCGGCTGCGGCGGCATTATAAGCATCGCGCCCGTACTTTCTCGCGCTGTTACAAATAAGCTTGTTGAAATATCAAAATCCCTCGGCTGTAAATGCGGCTATGAGATTGACGGAGATACAACGGGAACTAACGCCGACAGTATAGCCGCTGTCAGATGCGGCGTTCCGTGCGGAGTGCTGTCGATTCCCGAACGATATATGCATACACAGGTCGAGGTCGTGTCGCTTGACGATATAGAAAGCGCCGCCGAAATCTTATCACACTATGTTTCGGAAGGAGGCGCGTTCCGATGTCAATAGAGCTTTTGGAAAGACTTTGCCGCGCCTGCGGTATTTCAGGCAATGAGGACGAGGTAAGAGAGATTATACTCGACGAAATAAAGCCATACGCGGACAAGCTGACAGTTGACGCGCTCGGAAATATACTCGTATTCAAAAGGGGACGCAAACGCGCGAAAACAAGGCTCCTCATATCGGCGCACATGGACGAGGTCGGTTTTATCGTTACGAATATCGGCAGCGACGGTCTGCTGAAAATAGCACCTGTCGGCGGTATAGACAAGAAAGCCGCCTGCGGCAAGGCGGTGCTTGTCGGCAGTAAAAAGCTGTACGGAGTTATAGGCGCGGTCCCCGTTCACGTCTTAAAGGGCGACGAACGCACAAAAAATCCGCCTGTTGAAGCGCTTAGGGCAGACATTGGCGCGGATACGCGAGAGGAAGCCGAAAAGTACGTTTCTCTCGGAGACGCGGTCTGCTTTGATTCGGTTTTTGACGCGGACGGAGAACGTATAATAGGCAAGGCCATCGACGATCGGGCGGGCTGCATGGCTCTGATAGAGATGATAAAGAGCGAACTTGAGTATGATACCTGTTTCAGCTTCGCGGTACAGGAGGAGGTCGGACTTCGCGGCGCGCGCGCGGCGGCGTTTGCCGTCGAGCCTCAGGCGGCAATAGTCGTCGAGTCAACGACAGCTTCGGATATTCCCGACGTTTCGGGAGCGGATAAGGTATGCTCGATAGGCTCGGGCGCGGTCGTGTCATATATGGACGGCGCGACTGTGTATGACCGCTCTCTTTACCATATGATAACGGAAGCGGCGAAAAAGGCGGGAATCCCCGTACAGACAAAAACCAAAATCGCGGGCGGCAACGACGCGGGCGCTATACATCAGTCGCGCGGCGGCGTGAGGACGGCGGCAATCTCCGTTCCGTGCAGATACCTCCACAGCTCGGCGTCGCTCATAAGCAAAAACGACCTGAAAGCGGTATGCGATACACTGAAAACAGCGGCGGAGCTTGCGGCGGGAAATGATCTCACTCGTTGACGAAAAAAACAGGGGAATGCTCGAACGGTATTTAAACCGTTCCGACCCGTATGCCTGCCACATACTTTCCCGGCTTTCGGCATACGGTACGGGCGCGCCGTTCCTTGAGCATTGGATACAGATCTGTAACGGTAAGCCGACGGCGGCTCTGTCAAGGCTTGACGGAAACATGACCGTATATTGCGAGAGCGGCAGCGACGAACTTTACGAGTTTATAGGCGCTGCAGGCTGCGCATCAATACTTGCCGACGGAAATATTCTCACGAGATACAGGAGCGGAAAAACTGTTTTAAAATATTCGCGCGGCGCGGCGGTTTATGATAAGGGGTCTGTCCGTATAGATACCGCGCCGACCATCAGGGATATTTATCCTGTACTCGCCTCGTGCCGTGGTGAAGGCTTTGAAGTGCCCGAATTTGACAGCTTTTATCCCGATATGTCACACAGGCTGCGCCACGGCCTTGCGAGGATATTTGCCGTAAGGGCTGACGGACGCGCCGTATCCTGCTGTATGACGTCAGCGGAAACGGAACTTTGCGCCGTAATAAGCGGCGTCGCGACAATGCCGGATATGAGGGGCAGAGGGTACGCGTCCCTGCTTGTATGGAAAACAGCCGAGGCGCTTAAACCGAGGGACGTCTTTTTGTTTTGCGATAAAGAGCTTGCCGGGTTTTATAACAGGATCGGATTTCAATAACAGGCTTGCGTTTTTACTGCCAAAGAGGCGGTACAGTCCCTTTATTGAATGAATATTTTAAAGAAAAGAGTTTTTGATATTTCAAATTGAGGTAAAGGAATACATAACATGAAAAGCTGCTTTGAATTTGACAGGAAAATAAACGCCGCCGCCGAAAAGGCGGAAAGCATGGTTCGCGAGGTATTTGAAGGAATAAACCATACCACCGAGCTAAACCAGAGGAAAATGCTGAAAGCATTTCAAAACGCCCGTGTGAGCGAAAGCCATTTCGCGGCAAGTACGGGCTACGGCTACGGCGACAGGGGCAGAGATGCTCTCGACGAGGTGTTCGCGTTCGCGCTGAACGCCGGGGACGCGCTCGTCCGTCACAATTTCGTAAGCGGTACGCATACGATAGCGACCGCGCTTTTCGGCGTGCTTCGCCCCGGAGATACTATGCTCTCGGTGACGGGGACGCCGTACGATACGCTTCAGGGCGTTATCGGCATAACAGAGGACAGCGGAAAAGGCACTCTCAGGGACTTCGGCATAA
Organism: uncultured Clostridium sp.; assembly: GCA_964385235.1. Lineage (GTDB taxonomy): Bacteria > Bacillota > Clostridia > Oscillospirales > Acutalibacteraceae > Pseudoruminococcus. The sequence goes on along the minus strand of CAYLOD010000044.1, from coordinate 9,653 downwards.
GGTATGAACAGCTTGACCTGCGCGAGGACGGCACCGTTGACTTCGAGGGTATGAGGTCACGCATAACGCCCGACGTCAAGATGGTATATATACAGCGTTCGAGGGGATATTCGCTACGCCCGTCGCTCAGGTGCGATGAAATAGAAAAAACAGCGAAACTTGCACATGAGCTTGCGCCGGACTGTATAGTAATGCTCGACAACTGCTATGGGGAGTTCGTTCAGGAGTACGAGCCGACAGCCGGAAACGTTGACCTTATGGCGGGCTCTCTCATCAAGAACCCCGGAGGAGGCATAGCACCTACGGGCGGATATATAGCGGGCAGACATGATCTTATAGAGCTATGCTCGTACCGCCTGACCACACCGGGAACGGGCAGGGAGATAGGCTGTACACTCGGTCATAACCGCGAACTTTTTATGGGGGCGTTCAACGCTCCCCATGTCACGGGGGAGGCTCTTAAAACGGCGGTATTCGCGGCGGCATTCTTTGAGCTTTTCGGATATGAAGTAACGCCGCGCTATGACGAACCGAGGGCTGATATAATCGAGTCTGTAATGTTCGGCGGAGAGAGAGAACTTACCGCGTTCTGCCGTGGAATACAGCAGGGAGCGCCGATAGATTCATTCGTTGTCCCCGAACCGTGGGATATGCCCGGATATGACAGCAAGGTTATTATGGCGGCGGGCGCGTTCACGCTCGGAGCGTCGATAGAACTTTCCGCCGACGCTCCGCTCCGCGCACCGTACGCGGCGTGGATGCAGGGCGCACTGAACTACCACAGCGGCAAACTCGGCGTACTACTCGCGGCGCAGAGAATGCTTTCTGACGGAGTCCTCGGACAGTGAAAGCCCTTAAAAGCAGCTTTGTGCTTGTGTTCGTGTCGCTCGCCTTGGGAACGATACTGAGCATATATCTGCGCTCTGCTCTCGAAGTCATCGTTCCCGCCAATATATCGCAAAACATACTGTACGGTATGTTTCAAGCGGCGCTCATATCCTTTGTGAAAAATCTGCTGGTGTTTTTGATTCTTCTGCCGTGGTGGGATTCGGGAGGAACACTCCGCTACATACGGGAGAAAGCAAAACAAAGGATCTGCGGCACGGCGGATATAATACTGCGGTCGGTGTTTTCCCTGACGCTGTGTCTGATATTTAACGCCGCTGTCGGTGTTTTGTTCGGCGGGAGCGGCTTTGGGCGGACTGACGCTCCGTATACGGCGGCGGATATTGTAAGCATGGCGCTGATACCCGCGGTTATCGAGGAAACGTCATACAGATATATTATATTCGGCTGTCTTTCAAAATACGGCGAGAATCTCTCGACGGTCATATCGTCGGCGCTGTTCGCGCTGTCGCACACAACGCCGGGCGCAATAGCGTATGCGTTTCTGTGCGGTCTGGTACTGGGAAATCTATATAAGAAAACACACTGTCTGAGCGCCTGTATCGCGGTGCATTTTCTAAATAACGCGCTGCTTATAGTCATAAGCATGACGGCGTTTCGGCTTGTATGACCACTTCCTATGTTTCCTCCTTTAAAGGCGGGGCTGACATATCGCTCCGGCGGGGAATACGGTTTCCCGCCGGAACGCTCAAAATTACAAAGCGGTTTTGGCGGCTTGTTTAAGCCGTGCTTGAACGGAGATAAAAGCATGAATGATGAAAAATTTATGCGCGCGGCGTTAGAGGAGGCGCGCAAGGCATATAAGGCGGGGGAGATCCCCGTCGGCGCGGTCGTTGTAAGGAACGGCGAGATCGTCGGCAGAGGTCACAACCTCCGCGAAACCGAAAAAAACGCTCTGCGCCACGCGGAGCTTATAGCGATTGACGACGCCTGCGGGAATCTGGGCGGCTGGCGGCTTTGGCAATGCGACCTTTATGTCACGCTTGAGCCATGCCCTATGTGCGCGGGCGCTGTCATAAATTCACGAATAAAAAGGGTTGTTTTCGGCGCCTTTGACAGCAAGGCGGGCTCGTGCGCTTCTGTGGTGAACCTGTTTGATCTTCCGTACAATCATAAGCCCGAACTTGTGCCGGGGGTTCTGGAGGAGGAATGTTCGGGCATTCTGAGCGGATTTTTTCGTGAACTCAGAGAAAAAAAGAAAGAAGCGAGTGATAATATATGCTAAAAATAGGTTGCCACCTGTCAAGCGCTAAGGGCTTTACGGCTATGTACAGGGACGCTGTGAAAATCGGCGCGAATGTCTTTCAATTCTTTACGAGAAATCCCCGCGGCAGCAGGGCAAAGCCGGTTGACACAGAGGATATAAACTCATTCTTAAAACTCGCTGAGGAAAGCGGGACAGCGCCAATACTCGCGCACGCTCCTTATACGCTCAACGCCTGCTCCGGGGACGAACGAACCCGCGAGTTCGCGCTTGAAACAATGGCTGACGATATGCTCCGCATGGAGTATATACCGAACAGCCTTTACAACTTCCACCCCGGCAGCCATGTCGGACAGGGCGCGGAGAGAGGCATAGAGCTTATTTCCGATGCGCTGAACAAAATAATCAAGCCCGGGCAGACGACGACAATACTTCTTGAAACAATGTCGGGCAAGGGTACGGAGATCGGCAGAACCTTTGAGGAGCTTCGCGCGATAATCGACAGGGTAGAACTTGACGGCAAGGTCGGAGTATGCCTTGACACCTGCCATGTTCATGACGGCGGCTACGATATAGTAAACGACCTCGACGGCGTGCTGAGGCATTTTGACGAGGTAATAGGGCTTGACCGTCTGAAAGCGGTACACCTGAACGACAGCATGAATGCCCGCGGAGCGCACAAGGACAGGCACGAAAAAATCGGCATGGGGCATATCGGCATAGAAGCGTTCGAGAGAATAATCAACCACCCGTCACTAAGGAATCTGCCGTTTTATCTCGAAACGCCGAACGAGCTTGACGGCTATGCACGGGAAATAGCTTTGCTAAAAAAATTATACAGGGGCGATGTCAAATGACAAAGGAATACGCGTTAAGACAAATAAGAGGCTTCCCGCTCGATATGCGCGACGCGGCAAAGGACGATATTGACCGCAGAGCGTACCGGACGATAGAGCTTGTGCCTACGTTTGAGCTGTGGGGGAGCTGTTATCAGATGAGTGTGTACTATAAGTTTAAACTGCCCGACGGCAAGGAGCTTTTCGGGAAAGCGGCGAATATACCCGACTTTGCCGAGATGCACGACGCCGCCGCGAGGGGAGAAAGCTTCACGGCGACATACCTTGAGAGTTCGGGCATTATTGTGGAAATAGAACAGACAAAAGACCTGTAATCTGATATGCGCTGACTTAAAGTTTTTGAAAGTTTTTAGAGAACTTTTTTTAAAAAGTTCTCTAAACGGGGTTATTTCAGAGAAAGGCGGAGGGTTTAGCTTGATTATATCGTGTAAATCGGTATAATATAATTTAGGCAATATGTCCCTCAGGCGGCAGCCGCGCCCTGACGGGACAAGCCGCTTATTGAACATAAAATGATAAAGCGGAGGACTGAGAAAATGTCTGATACGGTGAGAACACGATACGCGCCGAGTCCGACAGGCTTTATGCACGTCGGCAACCTTAGAACGGCGCTTTATGAATATCTTGTAGCAAAGTCCCAAGGGGGCAGGTTTATTCTGAGGATTGAGGATACGGATCAGGAACGCAAGGTCGAGGGAGCCGTTGACCTTATTTACAGAACGCTTGAGCGCGCGGGTCTTGCACATGACGAGGGGCCCGACGTCGGAGGCGAGTACGGTCCGTATATTCAGAGCGAAAGACGCGGTATGTATCTTCCGTATGCCGAGCAACTTGTAAGGGAAGGCAAGGCGTACTACTGTTTTTGCTCAAGGGAAAGGCTTGAGTCGCTCAAGGATAGCGACGAGTTCGGCACGGGCTACGACAGACATTGCCGCGATCTGCCTCAAGAGGAGGTCGACAGACTTCTGAGCGAGGGCGCGGAGCATGTTATCCGTCAAAAAATGCCCCTCGAGGGCAGCACGACATTTGAAGATGCTGTTTTCGGCACGATAACGGTTGAAAACTCCGAGCTTCAGGATCAGATACTTATTAAGGCGGATGGTTTCCCGACGTATAACTTCGCGAATGTTATTGACGACCATACCATGAACATTACCCACGTCGTGAGGGGCTGCGAGTACCTGTCCTCGACCCCGAAGTACAATCTGCTGTACGAGGCGTTCGGATGGGAGATACCGACATATATCCATCTGCCGCTTATAATGGGCAAAAACGGGGACGGCACCGTTTCAAAGCTGTCAAAGCGTCACGGCGCGACAAGCTTTGAGGACCTGACGAATGACGGCTATCTGCCCGAGGCGATAATAAACTATATCGCTCTTTTGGGCTGGTGTCCGTCGGACAACACCGAGATATTTACACTTGAGGAACTCACAAAGGCTTTCTCCGTAAGCGGTATAAGCAAGTCGCCCGCCGTATTCGACTATGATAAACTCGAATGGTTCAACGGAGAATACATCAAGGCGATGACTGTTGAGGAGTTTGCGGAAGTTGCCGAACCCTATATCAAACAAGTCATAAAAAAACCGCTTGACATTGTAAAGATCGCGGGGATACTCCAAAAGCGCACCACAAAGCTTACGCAGATACCGGAGAAAATAATATTCCTTGAGGAACAGCCCGAATATGACAGGGAGCTTTTTGTCAACAAAAAGAGCAAGACGACACTTGAAAATTCCCCCATGCTGCTTGAGGCGGCGGCAGACGCGCTCGAGGCGCTTGACGAGTGGACGTTCGACGCCATACACGACTGCCTTATCTCCCTCGCGGAAAAGCTCGGGGTGAAAAACGGCACGGCAATGTGGCCCGTGCGCATAGCCGCGTCGGGAATGGCGGTAACGCCGGGCGGCGCGGTCGAGATACTTGATATTCTCGGCAGAGATGAGTCGTTAAAAAGACTGCGCAAGGGTTTGGAAAAGCTGAAATAGTAATATTTAAGGATGGGATAAAATGGCAGATGAAATCTTTGAAGCCGAAACGGCGGGTAATTTTATTTACGATTTTATAAAACAGGACGTCGCGGAGGGCGGCAGATTCGAGGGAACGGAGGTGCACACGCGCTTTCCGCCGGAGCCGAACGGCTATCTGCATATAGGTCACGCAAAGGCGGTCTGCATAAACTTCGGAACGGCTGAACGTTTTTCGGGCAAGTGCAACCTCAGAATGGACGACACAAACCCGACAAAGGAGGACGTCGAGTACGTTGACGCTATAAAGGAGGACATAGCGTGGCTCGGCTTTACATGGGACGACAGGTTTTACTACGCGTCGGATTATTTCGACAAAATGTACGAGTTCGCCGTAGAGCTTATAAGGAAAGGTCTTGCGTATGTATGCGAGCTTTCCCCGGAGGAAATGCGCGAAAACCGCGGCGATCTCTCAAACCCCGCCAAAAGCCCGTACCGCGACAGACCGGCAGAGGAAAGTTTAGACCTGTTTGAGCGCATGAAAAACGGAGAGTTCCCCGACGGCGCGATGACGCTGCGCGCGAAGATCGACCTGAACTCCGGCAACTTTAATATGCGCGATCCCGTGCTATACCGCATAAACAGGATAAGCCACCACCGCACAGGCGATAAATGGTGCATCTACCCCATGTACGATTTCGCGCACCCAATAGAGGACGCCATCGAGGGCGTCACGCACTCGCTCTGCTCGCTTGAGTTCGAGGATCACAGACCGCTATATGACTGGGTGATAAACAATATTTCCGTACCCGTAAAGCCGCGTCAGATAGAGTTCGCAAGGCTCGGCATAAACAACACCGTAATGAGCAAAAGGAAGCTCCGCGAGCTTGTCGAGGGCGGATACGTCAGCGGCTGGGACGATCCGAGAATGCCCACAATCTGCGGCTTGAGAAGACGAGGCTATACTCCCGCGTCAATACGAAACTTCTGCGAAAGAATCGGCGTCGCAAAGTCTGTGAACACCGTTGAATACAGCTTCCTCGAGCATTGTCTGCGCGAGGATCTCAACGAAACGGCACAGCGCGCCATGGCTGTACTACGCCCCGTAAAGCTCATCATAACAAACTACCCCGAGGGCAAAACGGAAACTTTCGAGGTCGAAAACAACCCGAACCGCCCCGAGGACGGCACGAGAACGGTAACATTCTCGCGTGAGCTGTATATCGAGCGCGACGACTTTATGGAGGAGCCTGTAAAGGGCTATTTCAGGCTGTTCCCCGGAAACGAAGTGCGCCTTAAAACAACGTATATAGTAAAATGCACAGGCTGTAAAAAGGACGAAAACGGCAATGTCGCGGAGGTTTACGCGGAATACGACCCCGCGACGCGCGGCGGAAACACCCCCGACGGACGCAAAATAAAAGGTACTATCCACTGGGTAGACGCCAATACAGCGATAAACGCGGAAATAAGGCTGTACGACAACCTGTTCACGGTACCCGACCCCGAAGCGGGCGACAGAAACTTTATAGAGCATCTGAACCCCGCATCGCTCGAGGTTCTCAGGGACTGCAAGGCGGAGGCGTCGCTCGCGGGCGCCGAAGCCCCGAAGTCATACCAGTTTATGCGGCTCGGATATTTCTGCGTCGATAATAAGGACAGCAGACCCGGCAGCCTTGTATTCAACCGTTCCGTATCGTTAAAGGACGGATTTAAAAAAGGGAAAAAATAGAATAAACGTTAAACGAAATCCCTCTCAAGCGCAAAAACGCTCTGAGAGGGATTTGTTTTTATGATTTATTAAAGGCTTATCGGTTGCCCCCGATCGCTTCTATAAGCGCGGCAGAGCTTTTATTTGATCCTCCGTCAATCCGAAGGTATCTCGCGTTTAATTCCGACACCCGGAATGCAGTCGGTTGAAACTTTAAAAATTCTTGCTATTTTAACTATTACATCATATGAGGGATAACGCATTCCGTTTTCATAGGCGCTTATTACCGACTTCGTGACCCCCAGAAGTTCCGCGAGTTGCTGCTGAGTTAAATCTTTTTTTAATCTCAGGTTTTTCAGTCTGCGGACGAAATTTATTAAACCTAAGCTTATACTGCCTTTCTGAAAAATTATATTTTTATTTTAGTCATATTTGGTGTATTTTATACACTATACAGTTGAAAAATCCTTTTTGTATGTTATAATTCTAAAACAAGACGGTTTGATTATCAGCTTATCATAATATTGCTTACTTAATGCAGGAAAACGGCAGATATATTTTAAGCTGACAATTCACGGTCGAAATAAATAATTATTAAATCGGTGGAATTATTATGTTGCATGGCAAAAGGACAGCGGCCGTTATTATGGCGGATCCTCCGAAACAGGCAAAGCTGTTCAGACAGGCGACAGCGGCGGCACCCTTGCGATAAACAGTCCCATGTTCGCGCGGGCGCGCTGATAGCCGCGGTGCTTGTCAAAAAAGCGTGCTTACACGCGTCTGTGAATGCTTGAAAAACATCGGTATAACAATGACCCGCCATGATATATAAGTCTTGTACATATAAAAATCACCCGAAAGACCCCGGGCGGTTTTTGTCTGCCGCATAACGGGTAAATCCCCTTATCAAACAATCTCACCGCATACTTTTGACCTGAGTGCGCATATTTATTAAAATACCGATCATGTATTCACACATGGATAAAATTGTGATACAATTTAAAAAGTCAAGCTTTTAATTGAAAGGTAATGTGCTATGACAAGCTTCCTGATAAAAACATTTATAAAAAACCACGATAATGTCAAAGACAGAAATGTCCGCAGAGCATACGGCATTATGGCGGGCGCCGTCGGAATCACATGCAATATTATTCTTTTTACGGCAAAGCTCATAACAGGCATTTTGTCCGGCTCAATTTCCATTACAACAGACGCGGTGAACAATTTCTCCGACGCGGGCTCGTCGATAATAACGCTCGTCGGCTTCAAAATGGCGGGCAAGCGCGCGGACAACAGGCACCCCTACGGTCACGGCAGAATCGAGTATATAACGGGGCTGTTGATCTCGCTCATTATAATATTAGTCGGAGTCGAGCTGTTTAAAACATCGTTTGACAAGGCGGTCAATCCCGCCGACGTCAGCTTCAGCCTTATTTCCGTAGCCGTTCTCGCGGCATCGGTTCTTATAAAGCTGTGGATGGTGTTTTTTTACAGGACGCTCGGCAAAAAGCTGAACTCCGCCGCCCTTAAAGCGACATCGCTCGACTCTTTCAGCGACTGCGTAACTACGGCCGCCGTTATTATCGGGGCTGTTATAGGACTTACAACAGGTATTAATCTTGACGCGTATCTCGGTATGCTTGTAGCGTGTTTTATTATCTTCACAGGCTTTAAAAGCGCGTCTGAATCGCTCAATCCACTTATAGGCGAAGCGCCCGACAAGGAATTTGTCGCGGAAATAGAAAAGACCGTGCTTTCCGACAGACGCGTGCTGGGTCTTCACGACGTGCTTGTACACAGTTACGGCGCGACTCATATCGTCGCATCTCTCCATGCGGAGCTTCCCGCCGATATAAATCTGCTCACGGCGCACACCATTGTTGACGAGATAGAATCAAAGATAAAGGCTAAATTCGACTGCGATATTACGATACATGCCGACCCTATTGTGACAAACGACAAGATAATTGCGCCGTTACACAGCGAGGTCGTAAGCGTGATAAAAAGCATAAGCCCCGCGCTTGCGGTTAAAAATTTCCGCATAACTCAGGGCTACGACCGTTCGTATGTACTTTTTAATCTTATCGTTCCCGATGACTCGGATATTTCAGAGCTGTCCGACGAGGAACTTGAAAAAACGGTAACGGGCAGTTTTAACAATAAAGATGAGGAATTTATCGTGACTATCGAGAGAGAAAGCAATAAATAACTGCCGCATACAGGCAAAAACAGCAGTCCGTCCGGACTGCTGTTTTTCATGCGGTTTACAGGCTATTCCGTGATATATTACCGCGATTATTCGCTCTTAATAAGGTTTTTGATCTCAAGAGCCTTTGTGAGGTCCCCGTCGATTTTAAGCTTGCCGAGTGTATACGCGAGCACGGGATCGAGCTTTCCGTGAACTATGCGCAGAAAATCGCCCGAATCTACGGTGAACAGCACATCTCTATTGTAATAATCATACGGTTCAACATAGAGCTTTTTATCCTTTATTTCCGCGTAGAACGCGCCCTCTCCCTCTCCTGTCAGGTTCACCTGCAAAGCAAGGTGTCCCTCATAGTTGCTTACATCTCCATTCATAAACACAGATTTTACTTCTTCAAAAATTTCCTGAAACGTCATCTCTGTATCCTCCTGATTTTTATTTTCCGTCATACCTTTATCTAAAATTATAAACAAATTCTACCACAACCTCTCCAAAAAGTAAAGGGTCGAGTGCCTCGACACGCAAGTCGCGGAATCGCTCGCTTGCGCTCGCTCGACGTCGGCAAGGGGCGCTTATTGCCGCGTGGGGACGAAGTTACCAATGACCTGACGGTGCGGGGGTTGTTCCGCTGCGCGGTAAACAAAAATTCTTTAAATTGCCAAGTACTTCGACTGCGTCTTGCCTGCGGGGGAAGATTTTTGCCACGAGGGGACGAAGTTACCAATTAACTGCCGTAAACTAATTAAACACTGACTTCTTGCGCGGCACATTACAGACCCTTGTCAGTGTCGAAGTTTTTCGC
>CAYLOD010000043.1:859-15100 GCA_964385235.1 uncultured Clostridium sp. | reverse complement strand
CGATACCCCGGTCTTTTAAAAATATTTTATTGAAAATTTCATTGAAAAAGCTGTAATTTTCAATAAAAATGTAGTATAATTTTAAAAGCTGTTTGTAGGAGTATTGCTGTATGACTTACAAAATAAAAGTTGCGATTTTGTTTTTAGCCGAATGTATATTGTTATGTATATTTTTCCCGGGTTCAGCCGCAACAACAGAATTTAATACAGGGGACAGGTACTTGTGCCGAGGTTTTTCGGGCGGATTTTTCTTGATAAAAAATGACAGTGATTCAGCGAGCTGTACTGAAATAAAGCCCAGCGGCGATTCCGTCCGATTATTTAATCAGAATAATGTAAAAGTTGTAAAGGCGGTAAAATCAGAAACATATTTATATTTGTTTATAGAGGACAGAAGTGCGGACGGCACGGCGAGGGGCGTACTTGCTTATTATCAGGGACTCGGTTTAAAATCCTCATCGGGTATAGAGGATTATAATATTGCCGATCCCGCTTTTGCGGCTGACGACAGCTATTTTTATTATATAAACAAGGGTGGCGATACGGTCCATAAAATTCCTAACGGCAAAAAACCGTACGAAACAGTTACTTTAAAGGAGAAAGCTGAAATTATATTTAACTGTGGCGGGAATATTTACGCTTTGTCAAAGACTTCGGTAATCAATGTTAATAGCGGTAACGAAATACCGGGAACGGATATACCGGACTTTTCGTCCTGCGATGAGATTGTTTTTTACGGCAATATTTGTATTGATGACGGCGGGAGGGTTTATTCATTTAATGAAAACAGCGGATTCAAGTATGTAAAAACGATTGATAATAAAAATAGTTTTATTCTCGGCAATACATATTGCGCCGCAAGTGAAAATGTCGTATATTCTTATTCCGAAGCAGGGGAGAGGGTCGGAAAGTATGTATGCGGTTCCGATATAAAAGATATTACTGTCAGCGGAAACAAAGCGGCTTTACTGTGTTCCGAAGGAGTCAGGATAATTTCGCTGAGGGATTTTAAGGCAGTAAATGGCGGAAGTTCACACTCGGAAACAAGCCGTCCGGAAACAAGCCGTCCGGAAACAAGCCGTCCGGACAGCGAAAATAATGACATCACCGGAGGCGGTATATATAAAGTAATTGATAAATATATCATAATACCTGAGGGAACCACGGTTGCCGCAATGAAAAAGAATATTGATATAAGCGGCGGTACACGCCTGACTTTTTATGATGACGGCAGACAGATCACAAGCGGGAAATTGGGGACGGGATTTCGCATGAAGTGTTGCGGAAACGGCTCTGAAACAAAATACACGATAATAATATACGGCGACATTACAGGTGAAGGCTCGGTGAATACGAGAGACAGCAGGACGCTTGCCGACTGTTTGCTTGAAGAATGTGATTTGAATAAAGAAAAGCGTTTTGCCGCCGATCTTGACAGAAACAATAAAATTGATTCCATTGATTTACTTCTGCTAACCCAAATGATACAGAAATAGTTTCTTGATATTTTGTTATACTGTCAAGCTGTCGCCGCATACGATGATACAGGGAAACTATTTATCGAGCGAATAAGAGGTGGAACATAGTTAGTCACAATGTGAAAGACGGCTGCTGTCAACAAAGCGAACAGCGTTAAAAACCATTGCTCGGGAAATGCCAACACTTTTTTCTATTGCTTGCTTAAATTCGTTACCATAGTAGGAGCAGATATGATTTTAGCACCACTTGACGGATAAGAAAACTATGCTATAATATATTCAGCTAAAAATATGTAAAGTGTGGCTGATAGTACAAAGGCGGGCATTTGAAAAAAATTTCCGCAGATACGGCAAAAGCAATGAGATGAATACATACAGCTTTGGCGTAACTTGAAATACAAAACCGTGGAACACACAAAGTTCTTAGTACATTTGCACTATTGTACGAGAACCGGGTTCGCCAAGACGAAAAGCCCCGCACTCTTTATGCGGGGAGGATACACTTTGAAAATAATAAGGGCAATGGCGCTCATTAGACGGCTATTTGTCCCGTTTAGTGAGGTAATATTGTGATTACGGAAAAGCTTCATGTCGGTTTGGTAAAAAGAATCAAGGCTTCCTCTCCGTTCAGAATTATAGTATCAAGCTTTGTTATTTTAATAATTATAGGTACACTTATTCTAAAGCTGCCGTTTTCTTCGTCTGACGGTGTTTCCAAACCTTTCATTGACTGCCTTTTTACCGCTACATCGGCAACGTGTGTGACAGGTCTGAGCATATGCGACACATACACAGGGTGGTCGATATTCGGACAAGCTGTAATATTGCTGCTGATTCAATGCGGTGGCTTGGGACTTATAACCTTTGCCGCAGCCTTTACGCTGCTTGCTAGGAAAAAACTCGGACTGAGAGATCTTCAGATTTTTAAGGAATACACAAGCGGAAACATTATGGACATTCCAAAGCTTGTATATACTATTTTGCTGATGACCCTTATATGTGAGATTACCGGGGCGATATTATTAAGTATCAGCTTTGTACCGAGGTACGGCTTGCTTGGGGTTTGGGCGGCAATATTCACGTCGGTTTCAGCGTATTGCAACGCGGGCTTTGACATCTTCGGATTTATAGAGCCCTCACAGAGTATGATACCGTTTGCGGGAGATAAATATGTCTGTATTGTTGTAATGGCTCTGATAGTCGTCGGCGGAATAGGATTCATAGCTGTATTTAATATCAACACGGTAATAAAGGAAAAGCTCACTCATAAAAAAAACCATGTCGAGATTTCCTTTTATACAAAGATGGTACTTGTAACAACGGCGGTACTTATATTATTCGGCGCCGCGTCTTTTTTCGTCAGCGAATACAACAACGCGCTTCAAGGATATGATTTGGGAGATAAAATAAATATTTCCTTTTTTCAGTCGATAACTTCCCGCACGGCAGGCTTTACTGTATCGGATCTGTACTACCATCATGATATAACTAAATTTATAACGGTTATTTTAATGTTTATAGGCGCTTCTCCTGTTTCTACAGGCGGCGGTATTAAGACTACGACAATAGTAGTTATATTCGGTACGGTCATAAGCGTTCTCAAGGGCAGAGATGAAACGGTTATAAGAAAACATAGAATTAACAAGAATGTCGTATACAGCGCCTTGGCTATTTCTGTGGTATCGCTGACATATATTCTGATTGCCACGGGTATTATTGCCGCTATTGAAAGTGAAAGAGATATTTCTATGTTTAATATCCTGCTTGAAACGACATCGGCATACTCGACAACAGGTCTTTCCGCATCTGTTACCCCGCATCTGAAGTCAGCGTCAAAAGCGATCCTGATTCTTTCCATGCTGATAGGGCGTGTCGGTCCGCTGTCACTTTTCCTCTCAATTTCGGGTAAAAAGACTAACTCAAATTCCAAGATACTGCCTGAGGGCAAAATCATTGTAGGCTGATTCACTTATTGACCTTTTTTCCGAACATTTCTTTTAAGCCGATGATAAGCAGCATTACTCCGAATGCTTTCGACAGCCAGTAACCGTCGATTATGATGGAAAGCAGCGACCCCGCTATTGCCCCGCTTACTCCGAGCAGCGCGAACGGTATCGCAATCTTCCATATTATCAGTTTTCGCTTTGAATATACTATAACGGAAAGTAGTGCGGGCAATATGAAGAATATGAGATTTATGCCCTGCGCCTGCCGCTGTTCCATATTCATGAATAAAGTAAGGCAAATAATCAGGACCCCGCCGCCGCCCATTCCAAGCGACGCGAAGATACCGGATATAATTCCCGATACAGCGCATAATATGAAGTTCATCTTGTTATAAGGCGTATTCCTGCCCATAGCATAAGAAACGCGAATATTTTACGGAGGGCGTTACTGCTCAGCTTTTTCATAAGTATTACACCGATTGCCGAACCGGCAACTCCCCACAGCAGATACGGCAGAGCGTCAGACATAGTTACGGCTCCTTGCTGTAAATAAAATGCCGCGCTGACAATACATATAGGGAGAATGACTGCGACGCTTGTGGCGTGCGCCTCTTTTTCATTCATTTTTGTTTTAAGTATAGGTACCGCGACCATTCCGCCTCCTGCTCCGAGCAAGCCGCTGAGGAGTCCCGCTAATGCTCCCCACAGAGCAAACAGCTTTTTCTTCATGAAATCACTCCCGCTATAAATATTCTCAATTATTATACCCAAAGCTTATTCGTTTATGTGCGATACATAAATACGCAATATAAAAACGGGCTGCCGCTTATCGTATTACACGATTTTGCCGCAGTCCGTTTGATTATTGCCTGTTCTATTAAACTGTAATCCGCTCTGTGATATAAAGTCGGTTTAAACCGCCATGCCGCCGTTAATTCCTATAACCTGACCTGTTATAAACGAGGCTTTTTCCGAAATAAGAAATTTAACGGCGCCTGCAATATCCTCAGGTGTGCCGAGCCTGCCAAGGGGGATTTCGTCACAAAGGGCTTTTAAATCATTTTTACTGTAACATGAGATCATGTCGGTGCCGATAACTCCGGGTGCAATGCAGTTGACATTTATTCCGGCGGGCGCAACCTCGTTCGCAAGAGCCTTTGTAAGACCGATTATTCCCGCTTTTGACGCCGAATACGCGACCTCGCATGAGCCGCCGATTTGTCCCCATATTGACGATAAATTTACGATTTTTCCACAATGACGTGGAACCATATATTTGACAGCCTCACGGGAACATTTTATCGCGCCCGTAAGATTTACAGCGATAACAGATTCGATTTCGCTGTCGGTGATATCCTGAACAGGCGCGCCTCTCAGCGCGATTCCCGCGTTGTTAATAAGCGCGTACGGCGCTCCGAATTGATCATATGAGGTGCTGAATATGCGCTGTACATCGCTTGTCAGGGATATATCACCCTGAACAGCGATGGCGATACCTCCCGACTCCCGAATATCACAGCATAGAGAAGCGGCGCTGTCAGCGGATCTGTTGTAATTTATAACGACAGCATATCCCGCATTGGCGAGCGTTCTCGCTATTGACGCGCCTATTCCGCGTGAAGCGCCTGTAACTATAACAGATTTCATGACTTACTCCTTGATTAAAGCCTTTTCTATTTCTCCGATAAAGATAATGTGATAGTCGCCGTCACCATATATACTGTCTAAAATTGCTTTGTCTGTGAAAGCCTCTGCCGCCATTTCCTGACGATACAGTTTTCTGCATATCAGAACAAGTTCTCCCTCGGCAAAGTATGGAGCGTTTTCAGATAATACCGGTGTAATGCCTGTTTCCTTGACCTTATCGACATCTCTGCCTGAATATTTACCGCAGTAAGCGAGGGCATTGTGCATTTCGCCGCCGCCAAAGGTAAGAGTAAAGAAGTCGCTGCTGTCGAGAAAACCGCGTGTATAGCGGGAACCTCTTACATAAACGGTTGCGACGTTCCTGCCCCATAAAACGCCTAACCCGCCCCAGCTGACTGTCATCGTGTTATATTGCTCCGAATTGCCCGAGGTGAGCAGAGCCCAATCCCTGTTAAAGAGATTAAAGGGACTTTTATCAAGCTCCGGTATGCTTATTTCTTTAAAATTTGACATGATAATACCTCCAAAATATTTTGTGAAAAAATTATATCATATTGACTGAACAAATTAAAGAAGATTTATATAATAAAATTCCTAAAAATCTTTTGACATATAATAAATCTATACGAAAAATTACTTAAATTTCATAATAATGAAAATAATGAAAAAAAATAAAAAAATTACTTGCAACAGTAATATATTATATTGTATAATAATTATGTGTAATTGTGGGCTTGAATGGTAATTTCAGAAGGGGACTTTATGAAAGAAAAAGCTAAAAACAGAATAAAGCCAAAGAAAAATTATATTCTCAGAATCGCGGTAGCCGCTTTCTTTATTTTAATCCTGATAACGATAGTCAATCAGCAGATACAGATACAGCAGCGCAGAAGCGAGCTTGACAACATAAATAATCAACTCCAAATGTCACGCATTAAGGCAATAGACCTTCAAAAAAAATCGGAGCTTGCCGAGGAAGCGGAAAAGCTGACTGTTGTAGAGGTAGAAAACCTTTCTGACGGCTCGGACGACAATAAATCTCAAGAGCAGAAAGAATGTGAAGAATATCTCAGGCAGGAAGCGTTGAGGCTTGGCTATGCAAAAAGCGGGGTCCGGGTTTTTCAAAATATAGCCGGAAATTAAGGGGAGGAAATTTTTTTATTATGGGGCTTGCAATAGGAGAAATTGTTGAGGGTAAGGTTAGCGGTATTACAAAATTCGGAGCGTTTGTCGATTTGCCTGACGGAAAAACAGGAATGGTACATATTTCGGAGATAGCACAGACATATGTAAAGGAGATAAGCGATTTTGTCAAGGTAAATCAAGTGGTTAAGGTTAAGGTGATGTCCATCAGTCCCGATGGGAAAATCGGTCTTTCTATTAAAAAGGCGCTTCCGCCCGCCCCTAAGCCTGACAACGGGCATAAACGGCAGAGCAACTCAAGCGCGGGCAGACCCGGCAGCTTTGAGTGGCAAAGCTCTAAAAAGCCTGAGTCAACGAGCTTTGAGGATATGATGTCAAAGTTCAAGCAGACAAGCGATGAGAAGATGTCCGACCTAAAGCGGTTTAACGACGGAGGCTCACGGCGTTCGGGCCGCGGTTCACGCGGAAACGGCAACTATCAGCCCAGATAAGCGGTTTAAAATTTACAGGCGGCGGAATTTATCCGTCGCCTTTTTCAGTATGATTCAAGATATATGTTCCCGCCTGAACAGGCATGAGAGAATGTCACAGGAATATTTATAAGAAATAGGGGCATGGTTCTTAAGCAGTAAAGAATAAACCTTGTTAAGTCGGGTCAGCTTGAGAGAAGTCCCTTGAATATTTCGTAAAATACCGAACCGAATGTCATTTTTTCCGCTTCGCCGTCAGCCGTAATTTGGCTTTCGGCGATTTTCTTTTTGTCGAGCATATATTCAACGCTGCCGATTTTATCTCCCTTCGCGATCGGAGCTTCGACGCTTTCAGGCAGCTTGAGAGCTTCGGTTATATTTTTTTCCTCGCCTTTTTTAATAAGTATGGGTGTGGTTCCGGGCGCTGTCGTTTTAATCTCTCTCTGCATACCGTTGACAACCTTGATTTTTGTTACTGCGCCGTCGGGTATCTTCGGTGTATACATCGAATAGTTCGCAAAGCCGTAGTCAAGTATGGCGGCCGCGTCGTTGAAGCGTTCCTTGCCGGTCGCGCTTCCGAGTACGACAGCAATAAGAGAGAGCTTCCCGCGGGTAGCGGTAGCGCTGATACAACTCCCCGCGTCTCCTGTAGTACCCGTCTTTAAGCCTGTTATCCCGTTGTATGATTTGAGCAGCTTATTCGTATTAACTATTTGTGTCTTGCCGTCGCGGAGATAATCCATCCATATTCCCGTATACTTAAAGATTTCCTTGTGTTTAATAAGTTCACGGGACATTATGGCAACATCATATGCGCTTGTTAGATGCCCCTCCTCGTCAAGACCGTTGCAATTTTTAAAGGTCGTTTCTTTCATTCCGAGCGCCTTTGCCTTTTCGTTCATTTTAGAAACAAATTCCTCCTCGCTGCCGCACAGATGCTCCGCCAGAGCTACAGCGGCGTCATTGGCTGATGCTACCACTGTAGCCTTTATCATTTCGTCTACAGTCATAGTTTCACCCTCCTCGAGCCATATATCGGAACCGCCCATTGATGCGGCGTGAGCGCTTGCCGTTACGTTATCTTTCATATTCAGCTTGCCTGAATCTATGGCTTCAAATACGAGTAAAAGTGTCATTACCTTGGTTATTGACGCACAGGCACGAACCTCATGAGCGTTTTTTTCAAAGAGCACCTTGCCTGTCTGCGGCTCCATGAGGACAGCCGACGGCGCGGTTATCGAGTTTTCCTCGAGCGCATTGACGTTAAAGGGGACAGCAAAAATAAAGAATGATGATAAAATTAAAATTGCGGCCGTGATTTTTTTTATAAATTTCATAAAAACACCGTCCAAATAAAATTCTTTATTATTTTTATGCTCTTAAACGGAATTGTATGATTGTAAGCCTTTAAAAACAAAAAAGCCGCCAAACGGCGGCCCTGAACAAAAACTGTTAAATAATTAAAGCGTTTCCGGCTCGGGATATTCAACACCAAAGGTATCTACCGTTACGGACTTGATTATCTGCGGGTCGAGCGGCTTGTCGTTGAAGTCAGTATCGCACTCTGCGATTTTATCGACAATATCCATACCCTCTGTAACCTTGCCAAACGCCGCGTACTGCCCGTCAAGGTGAGGGGCGTTTCCGTGCATAATGAAGAACTGTGAGCCGGCGGAATCCGGGTTATTGGAACGCGCCATAGAGAGAACTCCGGCGGTATGCTTAAGGCCGTTGCTGAAGCCGTTTGATGTAAATTCGCCCTTGATGCTGTATCCGGGGTTTCCGAAGCCGGTGCCTTGCGGACAGCCGCCCTGAATCATAAAGCCATGAATCACACGGTGAAAGGTCAGCCCGTCGTAAAAGCCCCCGCGCGTGAGTGAGATGAAGTTATTTACTGTGTTGGGCGCGATAGCGGGATAAAGCTCCGCTTTAATAATATCGCCGTTTTCCATAGTGAAGGTGACAACAGGATTACTCATTTAACCATTTCCTTTCATTGTTAATGTCATTTCACTTCAAGATTTTATACTATTTTGCGCCTGAATGCAATGGTATTCAATATTATTATATAATTTATATAATTTTATAGACAAAACCCGACTTAATTTTAGTATTCGGTAAAAATTTTATTGACTTATTAATTTAAATCCGATACAATATATTCGTTTTAATTTGAGGGGGAACAGGCGTCTTTTGTTGATAAAGTAGTTGAGAAAGCCACAGGCAGTGAAACAACCGCTTTAAGACCGCCTTACGGCAGATATAATGAAAAGGTTCTGGAGATCCTTAATAAAACTCCGCTGATATTCCGGGATATAGATACCGAGGACCGGGCATTGCGTAATAAAAAGAAATGCACGATATATATGATTTTACCGCCGCAGAAGTTGAGGAAATCATTCCGAAGCTCATTCAAGAGGGTTATCAGCTTGTAACGGTAGAGGAACTTATGTATTACAAAAAAATTGATGTGAGCGGCGGAGAAACATACCCATGGTTAACCGCCCGATAAGATATTTCCCCGTATTCTTTAAGAATAAGGGGTTTAAAAAAATACCGCTATTGTAAACGGAATGAATTTATGATAATATAGCTTAGAAAAGATGTCGCGCTGAATGACCGCGAAAAAAAACAGCGATAAAATAAGGAAATCTGCCGCATGAATATTTATATAATAAATAATTCCTTCCATTATGAAATAGAAAATCTTGTGAGAGTATTCTTTATAAATGAAAAATTGAATGTAGTCAGGTGCGGCGAAAACGTTTCGCCTGAAATGCCATATGTATGCGTTGAACTCAAAAAGCATGATGACAGTTCTGATATTATTGTATCATTTGCAAGCGGCGATTTTAAGAGGTCGGCGGAGAAAACCGTAAACGGTGACATTGATACTGTTTCGTCTGAATGTGAACGGACAGCGGCCGTGCTGCTTTTTAAAATTCTCTCCGAATATACAGGGCTTCGTCCGCCGTGGGGAATACTTACGGGTGTCCGTCCTATAAAGCTGCTTCACAGCCTTATCAGAGAAAACGGTTCTGAATACGCGGAAAAGTATTTTCGAGAAAGTCTACTCGTCACTGAGGAAAAAACAAAGCTTGCTTTAGCAACGGAAATGAATGAGAGAAATATTACAGAGCTTTCAAAGCCCGATTCATTCAGTCTTTACGTTTCAATACCGTTCTGTCCGACAAGGTGCGCGTATTGTTCATTTGTTTCACAGTCTGTCGAGAAAGCTAAGAAGCTGATTAAGCCTTACCTTGAGCTTTTGTGCAGGGAAATTGAGTATACGGCGGATATAGCGAGGGAATTAAAGCTGAGACTTGAAACGGTTTACATCGGCGGAGGAACGCCGACGACGCTGTCCGCTGAACAGCTTGGTAAGCTGCTGTCAACGATTAATGCTTCATTTGATATGAGATTGTGCCGTGAATTTACTGTCGAGGCGGGCCGTCCCGATACGATCACCCGCGAGAAGCTGGAAGCTGTTTTTGAGAACGGCTGTGACAGGATCAGCATAAATCCGCAGACAATGAATGACGAGGTTCTGGAGGCTATAGGGAGAAAACACACCGCGGCTCAGACGTCAGAGGCATACAGACTCGCATATGACGCGGGGTTCAGACATATAAATATGGATCTTATCACGGGCTTGCCAAAGGATACTCCCGACAGCTTTAAATATACACTTGATACGGTGTGTGACTTTTCACCGGCAAGCATAACGGTACATACTCTCGCGATGAAGCGTTCCTCCGGCCTGACGCTCGGAGGTGTGTCGGTTAAAACGGGTACTGATCCGCCTGCCGCTGTAATGATGAGGTACTGCGAGGATAAGCTGCCTATATCGGGCTATCGCCCTTACTATCTGTACCGACAGAGCAGAATGGAGGGCAATCTCGAAAACGTCGGCTGGTCAAAGGAGGGCTTTGACGGACTTTATAATGTTTATGTTATGGACGAAACCCATACTATCCTTGCCTGCGGAGCGGGGGGAGTGTCAAAATTGCGCGAACCGGGAGTAAACAGGCTCGAGAGAATATTTAATTATAAATATCCATATGAATATATAAATGGATTTGATGAAATGCTTAAAAGAAAGGAACAGGTGAAAAAATTCTATGGCGGCATTGACAGATACATACAGACGCTACACACATAATCTTGAGAAGATAAACCGGCAGGCGCAAAATTCGCCGTCAGTTTTTATAAATTCCGTTGAAGAATCTTTTCGCGAGGATCTGGAAAAAATCTTTGAGGATATTATTACATCTGAGCAGCCGTGCCGCATAATCATGCTTACGGGCCCGTCCTCAAGCGGAAAGACAACAGTCGCAAAAATACTTCAGGCAAAATTTTATAGCGCGGGGAAAACCACACGCACTATTTCTCTCGATAATTTTTATATCGGCAAAAGCAAGATACCAAAGCTTGAGAATGGAGAATATGATTTTGAATCTATAGATGCACTCGATATTCCCTTTATAAAGTCGTGCATAAAAAGTATATTGCAAAACGGAAGCTGCGTTCTGCCGAAATACAATTTTTCGGAGGGAGAGAGGGAGAAATGCTTTACCGAGCTGAAAGCAGATAAAAACAGCATAATTATAATCGAAGGCATTCATGCGCTCAACCCCGTATTCATCGAGGGTATAGAAACCTCCGGTATCAAGAAGATTTATATAAGCGTTAAGCAGGGCATAAAGAATAATGGAGAGCGTCTGCTGAGGGCTGAGGATGTTCGCTTTCTTCGCAGACTTGTAAGGGATATATCTTTCAGAGGCTCTAACGCCGAGGAGACCATTTCCATGTGGGATAATGTCTGCAGCGGAGAGAAAAAATATATACGTCCGTTTAAGTATTTAAGCGATTATACGCTTAACACCTTTCACCCGTATGAAATAAGCGTTATCAAAAATGAAGCGCTTGAAATACTTTCGGGTGTGGACAAATCTTTTTCGGGTTATGACTTCGCCTCAAGGATAATCGCCGCACTTGAGCAGTTTACGGCTATTGATAAAGAGCTTGTGCCCGATGATTCCCTTTTAAGGGAGTTTATCGGCGGAAGCGCGTATGAGTATTAGCGCGAGATGAACTGAAGCATAAAAAAAACTCTTGAAGCTGTTTGCTTTTTATGCTATACTCTAAGTACAATTTTTAACGTATATTTACAATTAAGGAGTGTTTTTATGGGTATTTTTGAAGATGTAATCTATAATGCTAAGACTGCCGTCAGCAATGTCGGAAAAAAGGCGGGTAAAATAGTTGATGTTTCAAAGTTGACTATCACCGCCGCTGAGCTTAACAGCGAGATTTCCAAAAAATGTGAAATACTCGGACGAGTATTTTATGAATCAAAAACCACCGACAAGTCATATGATACCGCTATCGATGAGCTTGTTGAAAAGATTTCGGAGCTCAAGGGAGAGCTTGATTCTGTAAACGAGCTTTTAGCGGAAACAAAGAATAAGATTAAGTGTCCTAAGTGCAGCGCGGTTAATCCAAAGGACGCGATCTTTTGCGAAAAATGCGGTGAAAGACTGAAAGAAACAGATGATACCACCAAGTCTGACGAGGAAAAGGAAGAAAGCATTAACGAAAGCGCCGGTACGGACGCCGAAGCTGATGCACAGACCGAAACAAATGAAACTCCGTCTTCTCCGGAAGAATGAGGATAACTGCTGCCGTGCTTTGTTTTATGGGCGCGGCGGTAAGACTTTTACAGGCAAAATTTACGCCTATCAAATTGTCTTTCTTTTGGGAGGTTAGCGAGTGCTGAAAAAGAGAAAAAAAGAGAAAGCGAGAAAAAATCAGTCGTTTCTGCAAGGAGCCTTTGTTCTTGCGTCAAGCATGATAATAGTTAAGTCCTTCGGCATGATATATAAAATTGTTCTTGCGAATATGTTTGGCGGCGTTGGGACGGGTCTGTTTAACGCGGCGTATGCACTTTACAATCCGCTTTTCATGCTCGCGACGGCAGGCTTTCCTATTGCGATTTCGCGAATGGTATCCGAAAGCGTCGCGAACGGCCGCTTTCGTGATGTAAAAAAGATACACAGGGTTTCCGTTCCGATATTTGTCATAACCGGCTGCGTTTGTTTTATACTGATGGTCGTCGGGAGCTTTATTTATGTTAATCTTATAAAAACGCCGAACGCGATTTTTGCCATACTTGCGCTCTCTCCGACCGTTCTGTTCGGCTGTCTGATGTCGATATACAGGGGCTACTTTGAGGGTATGCGAAATATGGTTCCTACCGCTGTATCGGAGATCATTGAGGCTACCTTTAAGCTGTTTGTCGGCTTGACTATGGCATATCTTACGATTCGCTTCGGAGTAAGTCAATACGAAAACACCGGCTATGTACTCGGCATGAAATGCACCAGCCTCGAGCAGGCGACAGACTATATTATGCCGATCGCTGTGGGCGCGGCGATCACGGGCATTTCCCTTGGCGGCATAATGGGATTTATTTATCTCTATGTTCACTACAGGAGAAACGGCGACGGCATTACCGCCGAGGAGCTGAGAAATTCGCCGCGTCCGCGGTCGGACCGTGATACCGTAAAGATAATGGTCAGAACGGCTATTCCTGTAGGTTTAGGCGCAATACTCCTGAGCATCACGGACGTTATAGATACGTCTCTTGTTCAAAGCAGAATATATGATATTATGCAGACAAACCCGGAAGCGCTGCTTAATATTTACGGAACTCTCATACCCGACAGCGTATATTACGCGGGCGAAACACATACTTATCTTTTCGGGTGCTTCGGATATGCTTCTACACTGACTATGCTAATCACGTCCCTTACACAGGTGTTTGGTTCAAGCGCGCTGCCCTCGGTTACGGCAGCGTGGACGAGCGGGGATAAGAAAAAGCTTAAACAAAGCCTTGAAACGGTTCTCCGTATTACACTGATGGTAACTATTCCGTCGGGTATCGGGCTTTCGGTGCTCGCAGGTCCTGTGCTCAGCCTGATTTACGGCAGTCCCAATGTATCGAATGAGGTTGAGATAGCTACCAAGGTTCTGACCACCATGGGTATAGCGGTCATCTTTGTTGGCACAGCGACGCCTATATGCAGTATGCTTCAGGCAATAGGACGCGTCGATATGCCGCTGAAGCTGATGGCAATAGGCATGACGGTAAAGATTATCACAAACTATATTCTCGTCGGCATACCTGAAATAAATATTCAGGGCGCGCCTATCGGTACATTTATATGCTATATGTTTATATCTGTCGCGGGTATATTCTTTCTTTGCCGATATACAAAGATCGTTCCGAACTTTGTATCAATTCTTATTAAGCCGCTTCTCGCTGCTCTTGTATGCGGCGTCGGCGCGTTTGTATCCTATAACATACTTAACTATTTTATCAATGGAAAAGTCGCCACTGTTTTGGCAATAATCGCGGCGATTATAATATATGCGGTTTGCTTATTCCTTTTCAAGGCTGTTTATAAAGATGATATTTTACAGTTGCCAAAGGGCGCGAAAATAGCTAAATTCCTTGAAAGAAGAGGCTTGATTTAAAAACCGGATAAAACATTT
>CAYLOD010000043.1:0-849 GCA_964385235.1 uncultured Clostridium sp. | reverse complement strand
TTGTCCGCATACCGACTCGCTGGAAAACGCTCCTTTTTTATCATTACAAGCGCCTTGCTTAAATATACAATTTTTTGGGATTTTTTAATAAGAGACAGCCGCTTCGTTTAACGTGTAAATCTCCGCGTGAGTAATCAGTATCCCGCATAGGTATATTTTTCTTAATTAACCCCTTGACATTTTTACAAAAAAGCTGTATAAATATCATATAAGCGTTGATAGGGAATGGTGTTTTGATAATTAGCTCCAGAGAGCCGTTGCTTGGTGTGAAACGGTGCATGTTCAATTCACAGATCGCCCTTGAGTCTGCCGCCGAACATATAAAATAATTAAGCGGATGCGGTTTCCCTCCGTTATCGGGGAGTACATTGTCTGATGTATTAAAAGGTGGTATAGCGAATTTATCTTCGTCCTTTTAAGAGGACGAAGTTTTTATTTTATCCATTTTAAGGAGAGTAGTTTATATGCTTACACTTGACAAAATTTATCATGCTTCATATGTTCTTAAAGAGGTAATCAGAGAAACGGACATGATCAAGGCGACTAATCTGTCCGACGACTGCAATATCTTTTTAAAGACGGAGAATCTTCAGGTCACAGGCTCGTTTAAGGTTCGCGGAGCATATTATAAGATTTCACAGCTTTCCGACGATGAAAAGGAAAAGGGTGTTATCGCTTGTTCCGCAGGCAATCATGCTCAGGGCGTCGCTCTTGCCGCGGCAAAAAACAACATTAAATCCCTGATCTGTATTCCCAGCAGCGCACCTATATCCAAGGTTGAGGCGACCAAAAACTACGGCGCGGAGGTTTGCCTTGTGGACGGAACATACGATGATGCTCACGATAAGG
>CAYLOD010000042.1:0-15448 GCA_964385235.1 uncultured Clostridium sp. | reverse complement strand
AGGGTACTGTGAGATGCAACATAAAAAAAGCCGTTTCGCTCGGACTTTCACCGAGAAAAGCGTATCAGATGGCGACGATAAACGCGGCGCGTATTTACGGGCTAAGACATATCGGAGGTATTGCCCCGTCATATAAGGCTGACCTCGTGATTCTCGACGACCTGAGCGAGGTAAGCATTTCAGCTGTATATAAGGACGGAATAGAGTATAGCGAGCTTGACTTTGATAAAGCCTTTGACTGCCCAGAATATCTGTTAAACTCGGTTAATTATGCGCCGTTAGACGCTTCAAGCCTCGCGCTTGAGCGGA
Organism: uncultured Clostridium sp.; assembly: GCA_964385235.1. GTDB lineage: Bacteria > Bacillota > Clostridia > Oscillospirales > Acutalibacteraceae > Pseudoruminococcus. The sequence continues at coordinate 15,139 of CAYLOD010000042.1, read as the reverse complement.
GCGCCGGATACGACGTGATAGGAATAGTTGACAGGCAGATAATCACAAAGCGCCTTAAATATTCGCGCGATGAGGCTGAAAGCGCGCTTAAAAGCGGCGAGCTTCTGAAGATAGCAGTCATTGAGCGCCACCACGCCTCCGGGAATACGGGCACAGGTCTGATAAAGGGATACGGGCTTAAAAACGGCGCTGTCGCGACGACTGTCGGTCATGACTCCCACAATATAATAGTTGTCGGCAGTAATGACAGGGATATGCTCGCGGCGGTTGAGGAATTAAAGCGTATAAAGGGCGGATATTCCGTAGTCAGCGGCGGGGAAATAATCGGCTCGCTGCCGCTTTCGTTCGGAGGGCTGATGAGTACGCTTTCCGCGGAGGAATTTATCCCCGAACTTGAGAAAACAATATCGGCGGCGCGGTCCCTCGGCGTCAATCCGAATATTGACCCGTTTGTCACGCTTTCGTTCATGGCTCTGCCTGTTATACCCGAAATCAGGATAACGGATACAGGCGTAAAAATACTGTAATTCTCACACAGTGCGGCGAATTGGCGATCGGGACGGTACACACCGTAAATACGCTTGTTTATGAGTGTACCGTACGGTTCGTGCGGGAGAAGCGCCTTTACGGAAGTTCCTTAATTAAACGTGCGGCTGCAAATACGGCATAAACTTTATGTATGCAAAAAGGGATATATCATAACGCCAAAACGGAATTATGATATATCCCCATTTTTATGGTTGCCCGGCTGTTTATCGGCTTAATCAGCAGCAGCTGTTTTTCGGGCTGAACGAAAGACAATCTGTGCATTGTTTAACAGTGGGGTCGCTTTCGTGCGTGCCGACCTGAATTGTGTCGAGCGAGCAGTAGTTGCATGAGTCACAATGGTTTGAGCACTGTGTTACCGTACATTGAATACTTTTGTTTGCATTGCTGTTAAGATCCATCTTAATTCACCTCAAAATATTTTTGGAGCGACTGCCCGTACCGATTTTGTCGGTCAGCTTTTGCCGCCTGATATTATATTAACCGCGGCTCACTGTAATATACATACCTTTTTGCGAAATCTTTACCTCGGTTAATTACGCGCGGTCTGATAATAATAAAATCGGGAGGTGAAATCATGGCGGAGTATCTTTGCCTCACCGATCTGCTCGACGGCGACCTGACAAGCTATGAATATTTTTGTTCTCTGCCCGAAAATATTAAAAAAGCGGTTGAGGAGGAAGACGTGAGAACCTTTGAGGAAATGCAAAGCGTAGCGCGCCAAAAAAGAAAGTGCCTGCCCGATGCCGTTAATGTTTTTATTTAATTTTAAAAATTTGTAATAGTTTGCTCGAATATGAGAAAGATATAGTATCCGATCATATAACAGGGAGAATTAAAATATGGAAATTACTATTACAAATGTCAAGGGAAGAGAAATCATAGACTCACGGGGGAACCCGACAGTAGAGGCGGAGGTTACGCTTATCGACGGCTCATTCGGACGCGCCGCTGTTCCGAGCGGTGCGTCGACGGGTGTTTATGAGGCGCGTGAGCTGCGTGACGGCGATAAAATGAGATATGGCGGCAAGGGCGTTCTCACGGCTGTCGAGAATATCAACTCGCTTATATCAAAGGCGATAGTCGGCATGAACGCGCTCGATCAAAAAGCCATTGACAAGGTGCTTAACGCCGAGGACGGTACCGAAAACAAGAGCAGACTCGGCGCGAACGCCGTACTTGCCGTTTCTATCGCGACGGCAAGGGCGGCGGCGGATTCGCTGTGTATTCCGCTTTACCGATATATAGGCGGCGTAGGAGGAACGGTGCTGCCCGTACCGATGATGAATATTTTAAACGGCGGCGCTCACGCCTCCAATAATATTGATATTCAGGAGTTCATGATAATGCCTGTCGGCGCTGACTGCTTTTCTCACGCGCTGAGAATATGCTGTGAAATATACCACACCCTCGGCAAGGTCATAAAAGGGCGGGGCGGTTCGACAGGCATCGGAGATGAGGGCGGTTACGCGCCCGACCTCGAAAGCGACGAGGACGCGCTGAAGCTTATTTGCGAGGCTGTATCCGAAGCGGGCTATACGACAGATACCGTCAAGATCGCGCTCGACGCCGCCGCGAGCGAGTGGTATTCCGACGGCGGCTACAAGCTGCCAAAGCGCGGGACGACGCTTACAAGTAAGGATATTTCGGAATATTTCGGGGAGCTTTCGGAGCGCTATCCTATTATATCGATAGAGGATCCTCTCAGCGAGTACGACTGGGACGGCTGGTCGCACATTACAAGTGAGCTTGGCGGCAGGCTTCAGCTTGTCGGCGATGATTTGTTTGTCACGAATACGGAGCGTCTGAAACATGGAATAAGCTTAAAAGCGGGAAATTCAATCCTGATAAAGATGAATCAGATAGGCACTCTTTCTGAAACGCTTGACGCGATAGATACCGCAAAGCGCGCGGGATATACCACGATTATCTCTCACCGCTCAGGTGAAACGGAGGATTCGACTATCGCCGATCTGGCCGTCGCTGTCAACGCGGGACAGATAAAGACTGGCGCGCCGTGCCGCGGCGAACGTGTCGCGAAGTACAACAGGCTTCTCAGGATAGAACAGGAACTGGGCGGCTGCGCGGAATATAAATTTCAATAAAAAACGACGGACAGCATTTTTCGCTGTCCGTCGTTTTATTTTACGGTTGAAACAGTTATTATCCTATTTGGCTTAATAGTACGCCCGCCGCGACCGCCGACCCGATAACGCCCGCGACATTCGGCCCCATAGCGTGCATAAGGAGGAAGTTTGAGGGGTTTTCCTGCTGACCGACCTTTTGCGAGATTCTCGCCGCCATAGGAACGGCTGAAACACCCGCCGAACCGATGAGAGGATTGACCTTGCCGTGTGTGGCGGCGCACATGATTTTGCCGAAGAGAACGCCGCATGCGGTACCCATGCAGAACGCGACAAGCCCTAAAAGTATGATGCCTAGCGTCTTTGCGCTGAGGAATACAGTACCCGTGGCAGTCGCTCCTACAGTTACGCCGAGGAATATCGTCACGATATTCATAAGTTCGTTTTGAGCCGTGTTGCTGATACGCGATACAACTCCGCTTTCCCTAAAGAGGTTGCCGAGCATGAGCATACCGACAAGCGGCGCGGCGTCGGGCAGAAGCAGCGATATGAGAACGACAACTATAATCGGGAAAAGGATCTTCTCGGTCTTTGAAACGGGACGAAGCTGTTTCATAACGATCGAGCGTTCTTTCTTAGTTGTGAGCAGTTTCATTATAGGAGGCTGTATTATAGGAACAAGCGCCATGTACGAATACGCCGCGACGGCTATCGGCCCCAGCAGATTCGGCGCCAGCTGCGACGTGACGAATATAGCCGTCGGGCCGTCCGCGCCGCCGATGATAGAGATAGCGCCCGCCTCGTTCGGAGCAAAGCCGAGCAGCGTCGCGCCGATAAATGTTATAAAGATACCCACCTGAGCCGCCGCGCCGAGGATAAAGCTTTTCGGGTTGGCAATAAGCGGGCCGAAGTCGGTCATAGCGCCGATACCGAGAAATATTAGCGGCGGGAAGATACCGAGATGTACGCCTTGATACAAATAATATAACAGCCCGCCGTTTTCGGTCACGTTATAATATTCCACGCCGTTGAGGGTGGTTGTCGTGTATGACGCGGGGTCAAGATTCCGCTGTATAACCTGAGCCTCTGTCAGCATTTCTGTTTCGGGGCTGGCCATAATTCCCGGGAAAACATTTACGAGGAGCATACCGAACGCTATCGGCAAGAGCAGCAGCGGTTCATACTGTTTCTTTATAGCGAGGAACAGCAGCACAAACGAAATACCGACCATGACGTAATTTTCCCATGTCAGGCTTGCAAGTCCGGACTCCGAGATGATCGAGCTGATCGACTCCCAGAGGGAGCTTAAAATATTCATTTAATAATCAATCCTTTCCTGTTTATCGTATCATATCTCTGACCGACCCGATGTCAGAAAGGCTTGGTGTTTTCTAAAAGCCCTGCGTTTCTCCATGCCGAACCCGAGCCTCCGGCGCGCCTGACGAATCTGATTTTAACGGGCTTGTTTCCATAGAGCGTATATACCGCCGCCGCGATGACGGCGATCACCTCTCCCGGTACGGTTCCGTCCGACGCGGGAGCAGATTTGGGAGAGGCACCGGCGGTAGCGGCGCCGGGCTTTTTTGTATCCTGTCCGGCTTTTTCGGTATTTTTTTTCTTAGATCTGTTTTGAGCCGCCTGAATTATTTTGCCATATATCGTAATAATGATTATCAGAAGTATGAGGACAAAAAACACGATAATGACGCCCGCCAGAAGCAGATTCAGGGCAAATTCAATATTTCCCATTTACGTTACCTCTTTTCATAAGACTGTATCATAGGGATTTCGGACGCAGCTTCGGCAAGCCGCCAAAACTGCAAAGCAATAGATGTTTCACATCAGGCTCCGTTCCGCCGCTTTCGGAAGCGGGGAACATCGGCGGTGTTTATTATATTAGCGAAGCGACAGTATCGCCCATTTCTCCTGTTGACACTTTTCGTGTGCCGTCGGTATAAATATCGGGAGTTCTGACTGTTTTCAGCGCCTCGGCAACCGCGCTTTCGACAGCCCGCGCCGCCTTTGGCTCGTCAAGGGAGTAGCGCAGCATCATGGCGACGGAAAGTATAGTAGCAAGCGGGTTTGCCGTGCCCTGTCCCGCAATATCGGGCGCGGAGCCGTGGATCGGCTCGTACAGACCGCTCCTGCCGCTGCCAAGGCTTGCGGAGGAGAGCATACCTATGGAACCGCTTATCATAGAAGCCTCATCGGAAAGAATATCGCCGAAAATATTTGACGTGACTATAACGTCAAACTGCTTCGGGTTTCTGACAAGCTGCATAGCGCAGTTGTCAACATATAAATGTGAAAGCTCGACTTCGGGGTATTCCTTTGAAAGCCTTATCATTGTTTCCCTCCAAAGTCTTGACGATTCAAGAACGTTTGCCTTATCCACGCTTGTAAGCTTTTTATTTCTCTTCATAGCCATGTCAAAGGCTACGCGTCCTATTCTCTCGATTTCGGGAACGGAATACTTCTCCGTGTCATAAGCCGAGGGAATGCCGTTCTCCTCAAGTCTGCCCCTCTCACCGAAATAAATACCGCCCGTAAGCTCTCTGACGACCATAATATCCATAGCGTCGCCGATTATTTCGGGCTTGAGCGGAGAAGCGTCCCTCAGCGGCTCAAAAATAACAGCGGGTCTGAGGTTCGCGAAAAGCCCGAGCGCTCCGCGAATACCGAGCAGACCCGCCTCGGGGCGCCTGCCGCCGGGCAGATTATCCCACTTGGGACCGCCGACAGCTCCGAGCAGAACGGAATCCGCCGCCCTGCATTTTATGACGGTTTCCTCGGGGAGCGGAACGCCTGTCGCGTCAATGGCGCAGCCGCCGAGGAGAGCCTCGTCGTATTCGACCTCAAAGCCGAATTTATCCGCTGTCTTATCGAGGACCTTGACAGCCTCATTCACGATTTCAGGGCCGATGCCGTCGCCCTTGAGGACGGCGATTTTATACTTTTTCATAACTATCCCTCCGAAAGCGGATACAGCTCCGCAAAATATCAAAAACCAAGAACAATTATAGATAAATTTTCCTTAATAGTCAAGCGCGGAGTTGAAATCGCACCGGACGCGCCGCCGAAAGCATATAAAATTTAAGCGTCCGATGTCTGTTTAAAAAGACCGCGCACAATTTTCACAATATCGCTCCTGACTTCCTCAATACCTCTTGAGGCATCGATAACGACGATGTTTTCTCTATCCTTCAGCAGGTCGAAAACCTCGAAAAAGCGCGCCCGTATTCTGTTCATCTTTTCCGCGTTTTCAAAAATTTCACGGCTGAGGCGGCAATTCAAGCGTTCGTCGCACTGGACGGCGGGAACGTCAAGGAAAATACATATATCCGGCTTTATGATTTCGGGGCAGTTGAGATTCATATCCATAACCCATGAAAGTTCGGCGTCCATACCCTGATAAGCGAACGATGAATAGTAGTATCTGTCACAGATAACGGTTACGCCGTTTTCAAGGAGATTTTTTATGCCCGGGTCTGTTGTATTGTGAAATATTCTGTCCGCAAGAAAGAGAGCCGCCAGCTCTTGCGGGGTGCGCGTTTGAAGTCCCGCGAGTGCGTCCCTTATCAGACCGCCGGTAGAGGAATGTGTTGGCTCGGCTGTTTCATGGACGGCGACGCCCATATCGGTGAGAGCTCTTGACAGAAGGGCGAGCTGAGTTCCCTTGCCCGAGCCGTCAAGCCCTTCAAGAACGATGAATTTGCCACGTTTATTGTTATCACTCATCTTTGCCCTCCGCAGCGTTTTCCTTTTGTTCGTCCCCGTCCTCATCGGCGAGATTCAGAAATATCGTCGCCGAAGTAAACGCGGGAACGGCACAGGCGCATGAAACACAGCCGAATACGACAGAACGGTTAATGTTGTTCATGCCGTCAAAAATGACAGCGAGAACCAGCATTATAACAGAAATGATTAAAAGTACTAACGAAAGTGTAAAGTAGGCAGAATTTTTCATAAGTTTCACCTCAAAATTTAAAATTACATGGATTCGGGCGCTGTTATCTTGAACATCGAAAGGACGTTTTCGATTACCGTTTTTGTCGCCGTACAAAGCGTCAGCCTCGCCTGCATAAGGTGTTCGTCCTCGCCCTTTACGCGGCGGGCGTTGTAAAATTTATGGAACAGTGTCGCCGTATCATAAATATAACGGGTCATTCTCGCGGGATCGTATGCTTTCGCGGAGGCGATTATTTCATCTGTGAGGGTCGCGAGCTTGTTGATAAGCTCGACTTCCTCGGGGGAGTTGAGGAGCGAAAGCTCGTCGTCGGTGCATTTTCTCGGCTTAACGCCGTTTTCCGCAAGCCCCTTGATAATATTGCAGATTCTTGCGTGAGCATACTGTACATAGTATACGGGATTCTGCGAGGACTGCTCGACGGCGAGGTCAAGGTCGAAGTCAAAGTGGCTGTTGGGTTCTCTGAGATTAAAAAAGAAGCGCGCGGCGTCTATAGGAACCTCGTCGAGGAGAGTTACGAGGGTTATAGCCTTGCCGCTCCTCTTTGACGCTTTTACAACCTCCCCGTTTTGAACAAGACGAACCATCTGCATGAGAACCGCGTCAAGCCTTGATGCGTCCACGCCAAGGGCGGTGAGCGCCGCCTTTAGCCTTGGCACATAGCCGTGGTGATCGGCTCCGAGGACGTCTATCGCCTTATCGTAGCCGCGTGTCACGAGCTTGTCATAGTGATACGCTATATCGGGAACGACATATGTCGGTATGCCGTTTGAACGAATGAGGACAAAATCTTTATCTGCGCCGAACTCGGACGCCTTGAACCAGAGGGCGCCGTCCCGCTCGTAGGTGTGTCCCTTTTCCTTTAAAAGTTCGACGATTTTTTTAACCGCTCCGCTCTCGTGGAGGGTGCTTTCCCTGAACCATCTGTCGTACTTTATACGATATTTCAAGAGGTCGTTCTCAAGACCCTTTATGTTGAGCGGGAGAGCATAATCGACGAGAGCTTTTCTGCGCTCCGCGCTGTCGGCGTCTACATACCTGTCGCCGTTTATCGCGGCGAAATTTTGAGCGTGGTCGATTATATCCTGACCCTTATACGCGTCCTCGGGAAGTTCCACGCCGTCCCTGTATAATTGCAGATAGCGCGCCTCAAGGGAGGCGGCGAACTTCTCTATCTGATTGCCCGCGTCGTTTACATAAAATTCGCGCGAAACGTCATAGCCCGCCGCGGAAAGCACGCTCGCAAGAGAATCCCCCAGCGCGCCGCCTCTCGCGTTGCCTATGTGCATAGGGCCTGTCGGGTTCGCGGAAACAAACTCGACGAGTATTCTTTTTCCCCTGCCGTAGTTGCTTTTTCCGTATTCCGCACCTTTTTCCTCAATCTCCCTCAGAGCGGAAATATAGAAATCCTTTCCGTAGAAAAAATTTATGAAGCCGGGTCCCGCTATTTCACAGCGGTCGAGATTCGTCCCCTCAAGCTCTATATATTTTACGATAGATTCCGCTATGGCGCGCGGGGCTTTCCTGAACGCGCGCGCCGAAACCATAGCTGCGTTAGACGCGAGGTCGCCGTGACCCCTGTCGGCGGGCGTTTCGACGGTGAAGTCCGGCGTCGGTTCAAGCGGAAGCTCTCCCGCCGCCATGGCGCGCCCCATAGCGTCAATTATCGCGCTCCTCAGCTGCTTTATTGTGTTTCCCGCTGTATCGTTCATCTTTAAAAACATTCCTTTCGGTATGACTCGGATATATTGTTTATGCCGCGCACCATGTCTGTTTAAGGTAGCGGCATAAGGCTCCGCCGTTTAAGTTTGTTCACTTCGAGGTGATAACGAGGCGGAGAGTATTGCGGCTCAGCTCGCTGCCGTCGATGCAAAGGGAGTATTGAAGCTCCAGCTCGCCGCCGTCGTCCTCAAGCGTGTTTGTGATCTTATATGTATGAACATCGAACATAATCGCTCCGTAGGCGGTAGGGTATCTGCATGAGCGGACCCTGCTCTCGTCGAGGACCATACCCTCGCTTTTTCCCTTTATGATAGTAACCGTGTTATTGTCCTTAATCTTTATGGTCGTTCGCATCTTTGTGCTGAGAGCCTCGTCCTTTTCAATATAGGAAATGTATCTTGTACCGTTAATTTTGACATATGACGCATTCATCTCAAAGTTCATAATCGTTGAGTCGCCGTCAACGGTCTGCTCGGTGGATATTTTCAAATTGTAATCATTAGCCAAGACAGCGTCACATCCTATGTTTTTAATATCAGACGGCATTCGCTTTGTCAAATGCCTTCAATATCGACGCGGCTGACGGAGGCTGATATATCCTTTCCGAGGAATATCCCCGCGAGCGTTGAAAAGCCCTCTGTCGTATCGCTGACGTAAAATTCGCATTTTCCCGGAGCTTTATCCCCGGCGAGCGCGTTCTGCTCCTTTAGTACATACGCCGCGTAAACAGCCGTTTCCCTGCCGGAGTCAATGAGCCTTACGCCCGGAAGCGCCCTTGAGATCGCCTCGGCTATGATAGGATAATGAGTGCATCCGAGTATAAGCGTGTCGATCCCCGCCTCACGAAGCGGTGAAAGGTATCTTTCCGTCACAAGCCTTACTATCTCGTCGTCGGGGGAGATAAACCCGTTTTCTACAAGCGGCACGAATAGCGGACAATCCTGCTCAAACACCTCCGCGCCGGGGGAAAGGCTTTGTATTTCACGCTTATATGAGCCTGTCTTTATAGTCGCGGTAGTGCCTATCACACCTATTCTGCCGTTTTTGGTTGCCTTGGCAGCGGCGGCGGCTGTCGGCGCGACAACACCTGTAAAGGGAACGGATATGCTGCCGCCTATTTCGGGAGCGACGGAGCTTGCCGTTCCGCAGGCGGCGATTATGAGCTTGACGTTTTTAGTTAGCAGAAAACGCGCGTCCTGAATAGAATATTTCCTGATCGTTTCACGGCTCCTGTTGCCGTATGGCACTCTGCCTGTATCCCCGAAATATACAATATTCTCGTTCGGAAGCACGGTCAAAAGCTCTCTTACCGCCGTAAGACCGCCTAAGCCCGAATCAAAAACGCCTATTGCTTTTTTATCCATCTGTATTTCCCGTCCTTTAATAGGTTAAAATCTTTGCCGGCGTGTTTACTTCTCAAGTGCCAGACCGATAAGCCCGTCGATGAGATTCTTTCCGTCCCTGCCGCAGGCCGCCATGAGCTTTGGGTACATACTTATGTCGGTAAAGCCGGGGAGGGTGTTGAGTTCGTTAAGAAGTATCCCGCCCTCGTCGGTTACGAAGAAATCCACTCTCGCGAGACCCGCGCAGCCGAATATACGGTAAGCCTTTTTCGCTGTATCACGAACCCTTTCCATTATATCATTGCCGATCCTCGCGGGAATATAAAGCTCGCTGTCGCCGCTTTCATACTTTGCCTCGTAGTCGTAAAATTCCTTTGACGGAGCAATTTCACCCGCTATTGACGCGAAAATATCCTCGTTGCCGAACACGGCGCACTCGATCTCCCTGCCGTTTATATTTTCCTCGACAAGTATCTTTGAGTCCTCGTTCGCGGCTGTTTCAAACGCCTTTATCAGTTCGTCGCGGTTTTCCGCTTTGCTTACGCCGACGGACGAGCCGGCGTTCGCGGGCTTGACAAAAACAGGGTAGACAAGGGCGCTCTCGACCTGAGCGACGCATTTATCGAGCGAGTCCTTCAACTCGTATGTATAGAACCATGTGAAGTCAGCCTCGTCAATCCCGTTGTCACGGAGGATCATATTTGTGAATACCTTATCCATACAGCAGGCGGATGCGGCAGTCCCGCAGCCGACATACGGTATCCCGCTCAGATCGAGCAGCCCCTGTACTGTTCCGTCCTCGCCGTTTTTGCCGTGAAGCACGGGAAAAACGGCATCAAGCCCTATGACCTCGCTTTTGCCGCCGTTTAATACGACAAGCCCTCCGATAGTCGGGTCGGGAGATATGAACGCCTGTCTGTTGCCGGGGAGGCGTTCCCATTCGCCGTTCGCGATTTTTACGGTGTCGGCGTTTGTCAGCAGCCATCTGCCGTCCTTTGTGATTCCTAACGACAAAATATCGTATTTTTCACGGTCGATGCAATTTATAATGTAAGACGCCGACAGACAGGACACCTCGTGCTCCGATGAAGCTCCTCCGAAGATAACGGCTATATTCTTTTTGATCATAAGCTCACTCCTGAAAATACATTATATATTTAGCGTTTAGCGCGGCAAACGCTGCGTAAGCTGCGAAAGCCGATTACGGTTATGTCCGCACGCACGAGAGGCGGGGGACATATTGCCTTAACCATATAAAGTTTAATACATTTTATCATAATTTTAAATCGCCTGCAAACGTTATAATGAATAAACGCCTTTTTGAATTTAGAAATACCGTTTAACATTAAATTTATTTTGTGTAGTTTGCATAAATTTACAAATAGGTTACAATTTAAGCGAAAAAAGACTTGATTTTTTCCTGATTAAGTGGTATTATGTAACCAATTTGTAATCTATTTATTTTTAGAATTGCAAATATATGATTCGCGCTTATTGATGAGGTTCGCGGAATACGCCGCGGACAACGGCGAAAAAAGCCTTTTCGGCACTATACTTACATAAAAAGGAGTTTTTCGATGAAAAAAAGCATTACAAAGAAAGTAACTAAAAAAATTGCTTCTGTTGCTGTCGCGGCGGCTCTGGTTCTTTCCGTCGCGGCGACAGGCGTTACAACAACATCTGCCGCTGAAAGCACCGGCGTTGGCTTGTCTGCTCACGCACTTCAGGCGTATAATGAACACTGGAGCTACGTCTATGGCGGTTCGAGCTATGGTATGGTAGACTGTTCCGGACTGTTTGTCACCTATAACGGCGTCGGCGGTGTCAGAACAGACCTTTTAGGTTCGTCGCCCGAGTGGGGGTATGTGTCAAACGGTATTCCGAGAATCCACGGTCTGGGACTTCATATGCCCGGTCATGTAGGCATTTATATCGGCAACGACACGGCTATCGACGCGAGAAACGAGTATTACGGTGTATGCTATGACAGCGCCTACGGCAGAAACTGGGTAGAGTGGTTCAAGGTCGCGGGTGTTTCGTATCCCTCGACGGGCTGGGTACTTTTTAACGGCGATTCATTCTACTATGAAAACGGACAGTATGTCGTAAATACGACCAGAACCTTAGACGGTGTAACATATGCATTCGGTTCTGACGGAGCTTCAAATATCGCGCCCCCGTCAAGCGTCTATGCCGCGACGGATTACAGCGGCTCCAATGTATCTCAGGCGCCGCCCGCCGAATCCTCCAAGGTTGAAAGTTCAAAGCCTGCGGAATCCACTGAGCCCGAGGAAAGCGAACCGGAAGTAAGCCCGGAGCCCGAGGAAAGCACTGAACCGGAGGTAAGCACTGAACCTGAAGAGAGCACTGAGCCCGGGGAGAGCGAACCTGAGGAGAGCGAGCCCGAGGAACCCAAGTTTGAGGTTCTTACAGAGGGTGTTTCCGATGACGGCGACAGCACGAAAATAACAGATATTCAGACGACGCTTTCGGCGCTCGGATATTACACATACGAGATCACGGGATATTACGGTGAGGCTACGACAGCCGCCGTCACAGAATTCCAAAGCAAAGCGGGTCTTGAGCCTACAGGTAATGTAGACGAGGAAACGTGGAACGCAATCTTCTCCGAAGCAGCCCCCGCTAAGTATCTTGAGTACAAGTCGGGCGACTATGACGAGAAACAGAGCGGTATATCGGATATTCAAAGCAGACTTGCCGAGCTTTCCTACCTCACGGAGGGCGAATATCAGGACGGCACATTTGACGGCAACACCGTTATTGCCGTAAGGCTTTTCCAAGCCGCTAACGGTATTGAGGAAAGCGGCGAAGCGAACCTCGCGACGCAGATAGTTCTCTTTGGCGATCTTGCCGCTGCCAACCCCGACCCAGGCGCAATCATATACGGCATGAGCGGCAGCGCTGTTACCAAAATGCAGGAAAGACTGCGCGAACTTAGATATACAACAGACGAACCCACAGGTATTTTTGACGACGCCACGCTTGAAGCGCTGCACGCGTATCAGGCTCAGGCGGGTCTTGAAAAGAGCGATTCCATTTCGGCGGCGGATCTTGAGGTATTGTACTCCGGCAAGGCGGTGAAATCCGCTGAATATGATGTTCTGAAGATAGGATATGTCGGGAACGACGTTAAAGCTCTCGAGGATAAGCTCACAAAGCTCGGCTATTATAAGGGCTCGATTACGGGAACCTTTGACGTTGAGCTGGAAACAGCCCTTGAGGATTATCAGAACGGAAACTCTCTCGAGGTAAACGGCGTAGCGGACAGCAGTGTTGTTGACAGCATAGGCAAAAGCATCGCAAGACAGGCGTCCGAAAATTCGCAAGGCGTCATAGTATCGACGGCTGCCGCCGCGGACAAGGTAATGTCCGGCATAGCCGAAAGCAAGACTGAGCAACTCACCCTTGAAAAACAGCAGAGCGAAAACAACCTCGCAAGCGTGAGAAATACTCTGTTTATATTCCTCGGTTTGATACTCGTACTCAGCGCGTCCGTAGTAGCGGCTATGGTAAGATCCAAAAGACGCATGGCCGACACCATGAAGTCCGCTGTTGCCGTAAGAAACGACAACCTGAGAAAACCGAAATATTACGATTCATATAAATATTACGATTCATATGTCAGAAGATTTTAATTTCGGATTTACTTGCCATAACACACTTAAAAGGCGGCGGAATTTATTTTCCGCCCCTTTTCTTTATTTACGGCTTAAGCGGTATGACCCTGCCGTGTTCCTTCCCGTCTTTTAGTCGGCGGCAGCGTCTCGACGGGTCAAGCCCTTTATATTAAAACGGCCCCCGCCTGCTATAAGAGGAGGGGGTCGTTATTGTATGCTTATTTGCAGAGTTCGTCCGCGAGAGCCTCAAGAGCGGTGACAGTTTCGGGCTTTACAGTTGATTTGATTGTAACGACCTTATCGCAAATAGTGATGTCCTTCATTGTTTCAAGGATAGCCCTCATAGTGCGGGCGGCTGACGGAGCCCACGAGCCGTTTTCAATAATAGCCACTGTACGTTTTTGGTAGTTCTTTGCCTTCAAGTGGTGGAGAAAGTCCTGCATAACGGGGAATACTCCGCCGTCATATGATGAGGCGGCGAGAACGAGCCTGTCATATCTGAACGCGTCCTCGACAGCCTCCGCCATATCGTCGCGCGACAGATCGGCTGTTGAAACTTTTTGCGCGCCCTTTGCCCTGAGTATTTCCGCGAACTGTTTTGCCGCCGCCGCCGTGTTTCCGTGTATAGAGGCAAAGGCGATGAATATACCCTCATCCTCGGGAGCATAGCTGCTCCATGTGTTGTATTTATCAATATAATAGCCGAGGTTTTCTTTAAGTATAGGGCCGTGGAGCGGGCATATCATCGCTATGTCGAGAGCGGCGGCTTTTTTGAGAAGCGCCTGAACCTGCGCGCCGTATTTGCCGACAATGTTAAAGTAGTAGCGTCTTGCCTCACAGGTCCAGTCCTCGTCAGCGCTCAGCGCGCCGAACTTGCCGAAACCGTCTGCGGAGAAGAGGATCTTTTCACTCTCCTCATATGTTACCATTACCTCGGGCCAGTGTATCATCGGAGCCATAATAAATTTCAGTGTATGTGAACCGATATTAAGGGTATCGCCTTCCTTGACTGTGACGGTTCTGTCCGTAAGGTCAATGTCGAAAAACTGAGGTATCATAGCAAAGGTCTTTGAGTTGCCGACAAGCTTCATTTCCGGAAATTTCTCCGCGAGGATTTGAATGCCTGATGCGTGGTCGGGCTCCATGTGCTGTATGACAAGGTAGTCCACCCCTTTGCCTCCGAGAGTTTCATCGAGGTTTTTAAGCCATTCGCCGGTCTTACGGCTGTCTATTGTGTCCATTACGACGACTTTCTCGTCGAGAATAACGTAGGAGTTGTACGACATACCGTTCGGAACGATATACTGACTCTCGAAAAAATCTATATCGAGATCGTCCGCTCCTATATACTTTACAGTATCCGTAATTTTTGTTTTTTCCATTTTATATTCCTCCTGTTTTGTATAGTTTGGTTGGCTTGCGCCGCCCTTTGGCGGTGCAAGTCCCCCATTTAATATAATACCATATTTTTTATATAATACAAGCTGTTTTAAAATATACCGTTTAATTTACTGTCGAATTTTCAGATGCTTCAGAAATAGCATTTTGCATATTTTACTGTGACAGCGAATTATAAAGCAGGCAGCCGCTGATATGCAGCTGCCTGTATATTTCCGTTTTTTCTTACCCCGGCTATTGACAAACAGCTCAAAAACCAAGCCACTCACTGAGGAAGGCTTGACTTTTGAGCTGTTGTGGAGCTGATAGGCAGGCTCGAACTGCCGACCTCATCCTTACCAAGGATGCGCTCTGCCGCCTGAGCTATACCAGCATATGGCGACCCGAATCGGGCTCGAACCGACGACCTCTAGCGTGACAGGCTAGCGTTCTAACCAACTG